>CAZQOE010000077.1:0-1309 GCA_964594935.1 uncultured Rhodospirillaceae bacterium
ATTCCCGTCACGGAGGCGGCGCTTTTTCCGGGAAGGACCCGACAAAGGTTGACCGTTCGGGCTCCTATATGGCCCGCTATGTTGCAAAAAACCTGGTGGGGGCGGGGCTGTGCGACCGCTGCGAGATCGAGATTGCCTACGAAACGCTGCGCCACTTTGAACGCCGGTGGACAGAGGCTATCCGCTCGGAACCGCCGCCGAAGGATGAAGGCTTATAGGTTTCTTTTAAAGCCGTCTAATTAAGTATTGTGTCCCCGGAAGTCGAAGATGCCTAATGCGAACGATCATCTAGAGATTCTCAACCGTTTGGCTTTTACAAATATTATTTCAAGGAGTCGGCTAAACAACCAGCCCACCAGATAAAGGAATCCAAAAACAGGGAGCCCAAGTAATAGATAAGCTTCAAACCAATTTAGCCCCTCTAACAACGAAAATAACCCAAGTTTGTCGAGCAATATAGTTTGCAATACTACGGGTAATTGAAAAAGAATAAACTTACTCTCTGTATCGTAATGACCATCTGCCCCGAATAATGCGCGTGACACACAGTAGATAATAATCACGGCATACAGACTACAAAGCCCCGCACCAATTTTGCTCATGATTCAATCTCCCATATTTTTCGCCGGACCATTTCACTCGGTGGTTCCAGAGACACAATACTAAATTCCAGAATCAGTCCGCGAAGGCCCCGCCAAGGGCTAGAGTTTCTGCTGGCCGAAGTGGTCTTTTGCCGAGCGCAGCAAACCAAAGACTGCTGCGGGATCGGCATCTTCGGGCGCAACGCGCGCTTTGGCGAGCGTTTTGCGAAACTCCGATTGATCCGTGCGCAAAAACGGGTTGCATTTCTTTTCAACGCCCAAGAGCGTCGGCATGGGGGGCTTGCCTTGCTTGCGCATTGCCGCGATTTCGGCCGCGCGCGCTTTCAGCGCTTCGTTGTCTTTATCGATGGTCAGGGCGAATTTGGCGCTGGTCTCGCTGCGTTCATGTCCGTAGTAAATTTGCGTATCGTCGGGCAGCGCACGCAAGGTCTTGAGCGATTCCCACATTTGTTCGGTATTGCCTTCGTCCAAACGCCCGCAGGCGAAGGGGAAAAGCGTATCGCCCGAAAACAGGGCTTTTAACTGCGGAAAATAATACGAGATGTGGCCGTCGGTGTGGCCGTAGGTCGCCAGAACCTTTCCGCGCAGCGTCGAAAACGTGACGACGTCGCCGTCATCGACGGCGCGCGAGATTCCGGGAATAAGCCCCTTTTCTTTCATGGGGCCGATGACGGGCGCTCCGAATTCTTCCTGAAGCGCGACGTTGC
>CAZQOE010000077.1:1319-8016 GCA_964594935.1 uncultured Rhodospirillaceae bacterium
TCCACCGGGAAGCGGCTCAGCAGGTAGGGCATGCCGCCGACGTGATCGGGGTGGTGGTGGGTGTTGAGAATAAGCGCGAGATAAAGTTCGCGCTCTTTCAACGCGCGGGAGACGAGCTTGCCGTCGCCAGGATCCACGACGGTCGCCAATCCTAAATCATGGTCGCTGATGAGAAAAATATAGTTTTCCCCGAGCGCCTGCAGAGTTTCAATCTTAAAAGACATGGCAAAAACCTTTGTCAGGCCGCATCCGTAAAACACACTAAAAATTAAGGCACGGCAATTGTTAACTCTCGCCGAATTATGCTAAAAGACTGTTAACAGAAGTTTGCGCCCATCACTATGACCGATTTCGCCGATTCACATCATTTTTACCAAACCCTTCTGGGCCGCGAAACGCAGGATAACTTGCGTTCGGCTATCGGCCGATTATGCCCCTGTTTTTTTGATGGGCGGGTCTTGCCGCTTGGATGCGCCGATTTGCTTCTAGGGTCGGCAACGACCGTTTCCGGTCGAATGACGACAACCATGGGAGAAACTTTCTCGTGCCTTGTCGATTCGAAAAACAAGCCTTTGCCCGATGCGGACATCGACTGCGTTGTCGCGCTCCATGCCGCCAAAGAGATTTCGGATATGGATTTTTTGTTGCGCGAAATCTGGCGCGTGCTTAAGGGCGAAGGTCGGCTTCTTTTGATCGTGCCAAGGCGGCGAAGCGCATGGGCGGAAAATCTGGATACGCCTTTTGGCAAGGAACAGGCTTATTCCGTGCCGCAGATCAAAAAAATCCTCAGGACGCAGGGATTCTCCGTTGCGCGCGTGCGCTCTGCGCTTTACGCGCCGCCCGGAAAACCGGACGCTCCCCTTCCTTTCTCTTACGGCATCGAAAAAGTCGCCCCTTTCGTGCCTTTCTGCCATGGGGGTGTTCTTATTATTTCAGCGCATAAAAGGATTTGCGGCCTTGCTGGCGCGAAAAAATGGGGCGCGCGAGAATGCGCCGATCCTCTTCTTCCCTCACCTCTTCCCATCTAAGCAACCCTAACTTGCGAAAAAACAAGGTAAAGAACTCCACATCACAAGGTATTTTTGGACTTTTTCTCAATTCTGGCCTATCCTGCTTGCCCGAATACATATTAGGAATTGTCCATGTCGCTTAAAACCGTTGCCGTAAACCCCGATAAACAGGCCTTGGCCGACTTTCGCGCCCAGATCGATAAAATCGATTCCGTGCTGCACGACCTGTTGCGCGAACGCGCCGAAATCATCGATCATGTCCGCAGGCTGAAGGGCAAACAACACATTTATATCCGCCCCGGACGCGAGGCGCAGATGGTTCGCGCGTTGGCCGGACGCCCGCAGGGAAAGATTCCCGACGGATTGATCGTGCGTTTGTGGCGCGAGATGATTTCGGCTTTCACCCTTCTTGAAGGGCCGCTGAAGGTCGCCGTCACGGTTCCTTCCAAAGACGCGGACTTGTGGGATCTCGCGCGCGATTTTTACGGGTCGTTCACGCCGCTGATGGAAGTGCCGTCGGCCGTCGCCGCGATCAAGGCCGTTCAGGCCGAAAAGGCGACGATTGCCGTCGTTCCCTTTCCGCAGGAAAAAGACAAGGACGCTTGGTGGCCGTTGCTGGCGGGCGACAAGAAAAACATCCTGACCGTCTTCGCCACCCTGCCTTTCGAAATCTTGAAGGCCGGACGTTCCAATGTGCGGAAATCGATGCCGAGCGGGCTGGTCATCGGAAAGCTTTATCCCGAGCTGACGGGCGACGACTACAGCTTCTTGGCGCTTCAATGCGTGCATGTGCCGGAAGGCGAGATGAAACGCCTGCTTGGCAAAGCGGGATACAAAGTCCGCCAACTGCTGGCCCAAACGACGGGACGCGGCGGATCGGCGCCCACGCTTTATCTGGTCGAAACAGAGGGTTATGTCGGACGCAGCGATACGCGCCTGTCGCGCCTTCGCGCCATGCTCGGCAGCCGGTTGCAGCATCTGGCCCCCTTGGGCGGTTATGCCGCTCCCCTTAAATCCGGAAGAAAATAGTTTCTATGCGTAAAGACTCTTTCGGGCTCATCGGCGTCGGTTCTTTCGGCGCTTTTGCTGCGCAACATCTGGCGAAACATTTCGACCTTGTTTTGCATGACCCGTTTGCGAACGTTTCGGCGCTTGCCAAAAAAATCAAGGCGAAGACGGGCAATCTGAAAGACGCCGCGTCGTGCGACATCGTCATGCTGGCCGTGCCCGTGCAGAAAATGCGCGACGTGCTGACCCAAATTGCGCCGCTTCTTAAAAAGAACGCTCTTGTGATCGACGTCGCGTCGGTCAAGATCAAGCCTTGCGCCGCAATGAAAAAGTTATTGCCGAAAAGCGTTTCGATTGTCGGCACTCATCCCCTCTTCGGCCCCCAAAGCGGCAAGTCCGGAATCAAGGGCTTGAACATCGCCGTTTGCGAAGTGCGTGGCGGGCAAGGGCCTTGCGTCGCGCGTTTCTGCGTCGCGAAACTTGGGTTGCGCGTTACCCAAGTGACGCCCGAGGAACATGACCGCGAGGCGGCATATGTCCAAGGCCTGACGCACATGCTGGCCAAAATCGTTCTTTCTTTGAACCTGCCCGAGATGCGCTTCCCGACTTATACCTATGAATTGATGCAGCAGATGGTCGAAATGGTCCGGTACGACTCGGACGAATTGTTCCGCGCCATCGAACGCGAAAACCCCTTCTCGAGGGTGGCCAAAAAAGAGTTCTTTGCCGCCGCCAAGAAACTTGAAGAAAAAATGGCAACCAAAAAGGTCGGTTAACGCCTGATTTCCGTTGGATAAAACGCCTGAAAACAAATTTGCCCTTTACCTTAAAGCCTGAATAGCCTTATACATGGCCGCCATTAGCAGCGAACCCAAGAGGTCCTAAAATGGCGCAACTCCGTGAAGCTTTGACATTCGACGACGTGCTGCTGGTGCCGCGCGCATCTTCGGTTTTGCCTTCCGACGTGCAAACGGCTTCCCGCCTGACGCGCGGCATTTCATTGAGCATCCCCCTTCTTTCCGCCGCCATGGACACCGTTACCGGAAGCCGCCTTGCCATTGCGCTTGCGCAGGCCGGCGGCATCGGCGTCATTCACCGCAATATGACCCCCGCCGAACAGGCCGAGGAAGTCCGGCGCGTCAAGCGCTTCGAATCCGGCATGGTTGTGAACCCCATCACCATCGCGCCGACGGCGACGCTGTCGGAGGCATTATACCTGATGGCCAATTTCAAAATTTCGGGCATTCCCGTCGTCGAGCAGCCATCCGGCAAATTGGTCGGCATTATCACCAACCGCGACGTGCGCTTTGCCGAAAACCTGAAGCAGCCCGTTTCGGAATTGATGACGAAAGACGTCATCACCGTGCGCGAAGGCGTGAAGGACAAGGAAGCCAAGGAATTACTGCACAAGCATCGCATCGAAAAGCTTCTGGTCGTTGATGGAGCTTATCGCTGCATCGGGCTTATCACCGTGAAGGACATCGAAAAGGCTCATGCCTTCCCGAATTCGTGCAAAGACGAGAAGGGCCGCCTTCGCGCCGCCGCCGCCGTCGGAACGGGCGCGGACGGGCTGACCCGCGCCGAGGCGTTGGTCGAAGCGGGCGTCGACGTTATCGTCGTCGATACGGCGCATGGACATTCGGCGCGCGTGTTGCAGCAGGTTCAGGCCGTTCGCAAACTTTCCAAAGGCACGCAGGTCATGGCCGGAAACATCGCGACCGCCGAGGCCGCCAAAGCGTTGATCGACGCGGGCGCGGACGCCGTGAAGGTTGGCATCGGGCCGGGATCGATTTGCACGACGCGCATGGTCGCGGGCGTGGGCGTTCCGCAATTGACCGCCATCATGGACGTCGCCGAAGCATGCCGGAAACACGACATTCCCGTTATCGCCGACGGCGGCATTCGCTATTCCGGCGAAATCGCCAAGGCCATCGCGGCGGGCGCGGACGCCGTCATGCTCGGCTCGATCTTCGCGGGAACCGACGAGGCTCCCGGCGACGTCGTCATGTATCAGGGGCGGTCTTACAAATCCTATCGCGGGATGGGGAGCGTGGGCGCTATGGCGGGCGGATCGGCCGACCGCTATTTCCAGAAAGCGGATTGCGAACCCGGCAAGCTGGTGCCCGAAGGCATCGAGGGGCGCGTGCCGTACAAAGGCCCCGTGCAGAGCATCATCCACCAGTTGGTCGGCGGCTTGCGCGCGGCGATGGGATATACGGGATCGGCGACGATCGCCGACATGCAGACCAAAAACCAGTTTGTGCGCATTACCGGCGCGGGTTTGCGCGAAAGCCACGTGCACGACGTGCAGATTACGGCGGAAGCCCCGAATTACTGGGTCGAGGATTAAACCTTCTATCCGGCTTAGCGGATGATAAGGCCTTGGGAAAAGTAATGCTGCCCATCGGCTTCGTTGGGACGAGCTAGCACTCGTCTTTCGACATCAACGCCTTTTTTCTCCAGATGTTCGATAATCTGTTCGGAAACAGCTCTCGCTCTCGGATACGTCATCTTGGCGGTGTTTTTGAAATCAAGGGTTATGCTTCTGGCAATCTCGCTTTCGTAAACAAGCCCTTCGACTTCTTCGGTGTTTGGCTTTGGTTTTTCCTGACAATTTGAAAACAGGTTTCCGAATTTGCCAACAACCTGATTGCGGGCGCGGAGAGCGGAATTGTCGTCCGCCGCGAGTATCAAAACACGATGAGGCATAATTTCCTCCTTTTAAGTTTATCGTTTCCGCTGAAAGGGATTTGGTAGCATATTCCGCCGCCATCATAAATAACCAAACAGGCCGCGTATGGTTAACAAACAAAGGGGCGAATGAACGCCGTACGGTTGTGTTTTAATAAGTTGTTAAGCGCTGCGTGTAAGGATTTTTGGTCTTTTCCCCTTTTTCAGGAGAGAAAAATGAATCCTTCCGCCATCACGACGGGCCTTGAAATTTCGGGCTACAGAGTCGTGAAAAACATCGGCGTCGTCAGGGGCATCGTCGTCCGGTCACGGTCGGTCGTCGGCCAGTTTTTAGCCGGCGTGCAAACCATCTTTGGCGGCAACATAACCGTCTATACCAATTTGTGCGAAAAGGCCCGTTTGGACGCCTATGACATTATGTGCCAGCAGGCCGAAAGGCACGGAGCGAACGGCGTCATCATGATGCGGTACGACACGACGGACATCATGCGGGGCGTCACCGAGGTTTTGTGCTACGGCACCGCCGTTATCATCGAGGAGGACAAGCCATGAAGACATCGACCCGCATCAGCCTTTCTTTATTCATTTTGGGCGTCGCATTGTTTTTGATCCAGCTTTGGTTTCAGAGCTGGAGCCCCGAGATGTTTTCGAAATTGATCGTCACCGTTTTCGCGTTGTTTGTCGCGAGCTATGTGGTCGCCTTTGTCATCAAGGAAGGAAAGGCCACCGACAAGCTAAATAAAAAGAGCGAGTTGGATTAAGCGCGGCGATGCGCGAGGGCAGCTTTTGCCGATAAGGCAAGGCGGGGGCGTTGGTCGGATTCCGGGCGTCGCCGGAATGGGCGTTTGTTTCATTACGTTTGTTTCAAACTTCTTAAAAACTACTTCATTTTAAAATCCTTTCTTCAAAAAACCGTTCCTCAAAATTATTCTTGTCGCCGCTCATTAAAAAATGAACGTTGCCCGGGCTCCTGCACGCGAATGCAGGATTGTACCTACGAACCTCACCAATCGGCACCGTGGTCCTGATCGTACGCTCAGGCTAACACCGCTTCCTTGGCGGGCTAACTTCCGCGTATTCGCTTTGCGGAGGGTAGCGGGATGCATCATATACGGAATATGGGAAGAGTCAAGGGAAATATCATTTGTGATGCAAAATAATTGGGATATATCCGTTAACCAACGATGTCCCTGAGAAGGCGTGATATTTCCGCGATAGGGGTGGGGATGAAAGGTCGCGGCGAAAATTATAATTGCGGGTATTGGCGGAAAGGCCAACTGGATTCCCGGCTCGCGCCGCGCGTTTTACGCGCGGCTTGGCCGGAATGACGAGTTTTTTTTATTGAGTTTTTCTTCCTTCGCATCAGGCCGTGGCGAAAACGCGGTTTTCGAGAACCGCAACGCAAGCGTACTTTGGGGTACGTGCGTAGCGGAAGCGCAGAAAAACGCGTTTGCAGCCCGGCCTCACGCGAAGGAGTATGGTTCAGAAGTCCAAATCGGCGTAGTGCGGCGGGGGAGGAAAGCCCACGATATGATCGCCCAAAATGCTGCGGAAAGAGGGACGCGACTTCAACCTTGCGTACCATTCTTTGGCGAACGGAAAGTCGTTCCACGGCACGTCGCCCATGTAATCGATGACCGACAGGTGCGCGCCCGCCGCGAGGTCGGCGTACGTCAACGCTTCGCCCGACAGCCAATTCCGGCGCTCAGACAGCCAGCCGATATATTCGAGATGCCCGCGGATGTTCGCGCAACCGGCGCGGATGATTTCGCTGTTTGGCTGGCCCTGACCGCACAGGCGCTTCAACGCTTTTTCGCCGACCAGCAAGTCCGTCACTTCGGCCTGCATTTTGCGGTTGAACCAGCCGATGAGGCGGCGGGTTTCGGCGCGTTCGACCGGCGTTTTGCCGAGCAATGTTCCCGTATGCGTTTCGTCCAGATATTCGACGATGGCCGAAGCCTCGGCCAACACTTGCTTGTCGCCGTCCT
>CAZQOE010000078.1:0-8007 GCA_964594935.1 uncultured Rhodospirillaceae bacterium
CAGACCCCGAAAATCCGTGCTGCCAATATACATGCCGGGTCGGCGGCGCACGGGCTCAAGGCCTTCCAGAACCTCGATGTCGTCGGCGTTATAAGTCGCGTCTTTTCTTTTTGCGTTTGTTGGGAACAAGTCAGCCATAATTATTCACAATAGTCCTTCGATTAAAACTAACCGCGCGTATGTATCATGATTCGCGTTAACAAATTATTCCGTTCCAAATAATCTGTCGCCTGCATCTCCCAGTCCAGGGACGATATAGGCGTTGCTATTAAGCTTTTCGTCCAACGCGGCGCAATAAATGCGAATGGTCGGATGTTGGGCGGCAAATGTCTTGACGCCCTCGGGCGCGGCGACCAAAGCCATGACGCTGATTTTGTCGGGCGAAATGCCGTGCTTAATCAGAACATCGCAAACGTGGATCAGTGAATTTCCGGTCGCCAGCATCGGATCGACGACAAAAAAATTCTGCCCGATGTTCTTGGGCAACCGCACAAGGTATTCGATGGGCTTCTTTGTTTCGTGATCGCGATAAACGCCGATGTGGCCCACCTGCGCCGTTGGGATAAGGTCGAGCAATCCTTCCGCCATGCCAAGCCCCGCGCGCAGAACCGGCACGATACAAGGGTCGGGGGTGGCGAGGGTAGGGGCGTCCATGCCCGTAATAGGAGTCGTAATGTGCCGCGTCGTCATCGGCAAGTCGCGCGATATCTCATAGCCGATAAGAAGGGAAATCTCGCGCAACAGAGAGCGAAAACCGAGAGACTTGCACGACGCTTCGCGCATAAGCGTCAATTTTTGCTGGATAAGAGGATGATCGACGCAAAAGAAAGTGGGAAATTCTTTATAGCTTCGCATTATTTACCCTTTCTAAAATCCGCCCCCACGGCATCGTTGACGCAGGAAAATCCGTCGCGCTTCAATAACGCCGCAAGTTCGCTTGTGATGCTGGAAACGATGGCCGGTCCCTCGAAAACCATTCCTGTATAAACTTGGACAAGCGTCGCTCCGGCGCGGATTTTGGCGTAGGCGTCCGCGCCCGTAAAAACGCCGCCGCAGCCGATAAGCGGAATTTTTCCGTCGGTTAATTGATACATCGTTCCCAGAAGCTTGGTCGACATCTCGAATAAAGGCTTGCCCGAAAGTCCGCCCCTTTCTTTTGCAAGAGGATTTGTGATTGACGCGGGGCGCGAGGCCGTTCCGTTGCCGACAATCATGCCGTCGATACCCGAAGCCAAGGCGACTTCGGCGATATCCTTTGTGGTTTGTTCCGTTTGGTCGGGAGAAATTTTAAAGAACAGCAAAGGTTTTTTATCGAGGGCGTTGTGCGCTTCCTTGACGCGGCCCAGAAGCTCCGTAAGCTGGTCGCGGCCCTCAAGCCTCCGCGCGCACGGTTCATTGGGGCATGAAACATTAAGCGCGGCAAACTGCACATAGGGTGCAAGCTTCTTGAGGCCGAGAATGTAAGCTTCGGCGGCGTCAGCGCAATTATCGCCCTTGGCGATATTGACGCCAAGGACGGGACGTTTCTTTTCGCTTGCCGTCTTATCGTGCCATGCTTTCAAGCGTTGCTGAAAAACGTCGAATCCTGGATTATTTAGATTAAAGCGATTGATAAGCACCTTGTCTTCCTTAAGCCGGAACATGCGCGGCCGCGGGTTGCCGGGTTGGGGCGACGGAGTGACTCCGCCGACTTCGGCAAAAGAAAAACCCAATTGAAAAATCGGGTCGATAATGTCCGCCTGCTTATCGAAACCCGCGCCAAGGCCGATGGGATGGTCGAACTCGATGCCGCGCAAGGTTGTGCGCAGAACGGGGTCCTTGCGGACTTTTCGGGTAGGAATAATGCCCCATTTTAGGGAAAAAAGAGCGAGCTTGTGGGCATCTTCCGGATCGAGAAGAAAAAGGAACGGACGCATAAGGGGATAAATATCGAAAGGCAAATAAATCATGTCGCTAACCCATGTGATTGGTTGAATCCGGCACGTCGGATGGTATAGCGCAGTCAAAGAGTCGAGCATAGAAAAAAGGCGGAAAGAAATCTTTCCGCCTTTTCTATAAACGCTAACCGGCTAAGGTTACTTCGCTTCCGGAGCCGCTGCTGGAGCAGCGACCGGAGCCGCTGCAGGGGCGGCAGGAGCCGCACCGGCTTTCGGCGCTTCGTCCTGGAAGCTGACGCCGGCCTTTTTCAGTTCTTCGACGATAAAGCGCGCGTTCTTGTTTCCTTGCTTATCAAGGTCGAACACGCCTTTGGCCAAAGCGCTCGCCTGCGTCCTGACTTTTTCTACTTGTTCCAGAGTTTTGCTCTGATCCTCGTACGCCGCAACGATGACGGCGCGGTCGGAAACGAGCAAAGTCGTTTGAAAAACGAAAAAGCCGACGACGGCGAAAGAAAGAAGAAAAACAGGCAACAATAACTGTGATGGGATGTCTTTTGCGCAAAGCATTGCGGTCTCTCCTTACTTTTTGGTTGTTTCGTTCTTCAACGTAATCCCTTGCGACGTCAGAAGGTCGCGAAGCTGGGAGTCGTTGTTCTTGATCGACTGATCGGCGATCGCCCTGACGAGCCCCTGATTAAGTTGGGCAAGAGTCTGTCCCGAGGTGATGTCGTTCTGACGTTTCGCGATATCGTTTTGTTTGGAACGGTTCACATTGGCCAACGAGACGTTGACAACCAGCAAAACCACGGCGACGACGCTGAAGAACACCGAAGCCTGATAGGCAAGTTTTTCTTTCATAGCTTTATCTTCTCTTTGTTTCGAGATGGGGAAAAGGATTAGTTCGGGGACGCTATCATGCGTTTTTGCGATTCGCAAGGCGCGGAAATCTTAAAAAAACCCTAAAAAATACAAGGCTATTTAAGATAGCTTTTGGCCAATATTTCGGCGATTTGCACGGCATTCAACGCGGCGCCTTTGCGCAGATTATCGGCAACAACCCACAGATTCAGGCCATTTTCGACCGAGGCGTCCTTGCGGATTCGGCTGATAAAGACGTTGTCTTCGCCCGTGCAATCGGCGGGGGTGACAAAGGCTCCGTCCTCGGGACGGTCGATGACGGTGACGCCTTTAGCCTTTTTCAAAGCGGCGCGAGCGTCGGCGGGGCTGAGGGGTTTTTCAAATTCGACATTGACGGCTTCGGAATGACAGATGAATACGGGCACGCGTACGCACGTTGCCGTGACCTTGATTTTTGGATCGAGAATTTTCTGCGTCTCGACGACCATTTTCCATTCTTCCTTCGTCGAAGCGTCTTCCATAAAAACATCGATATGCGGAATGACGTTGAAAGCGATTTGCTTGTCGAATACTTCCTTGACGATCTCGTCATTGACGAAAAGCGCGCGCGACTGCCTAAACAATTCGTCCATGGCTTCTTTACCCGCGCCTGAAACAGATTGATAGGTGGCGACGACAATCCTCTTAATGCGCGCCAAATCATGCAACGGCTTTAATGCGACGAGCATCTGAATCGTCGAGCAGTTCGGATTGGCGATGATGTTGCGTTTCGAATATTGCGCGATTGCTTCCGGATTAACTTCGGGCACGACCAAAGGAACGTCTTTGTCCATGCGGAAGTGTGACGTGTTGTCGATGACGACGCATCCGGCTTTGCCCGCGCGGGGCGCAAACTCGGCGGAAACCTTCGCTCCTGGCGAGGAAAGGCAAATATCGGTGCCTTTAAAGTCGTATTTTGCTAGATTACGGATTTCCAGCACGTCGTCCTCGCCGAAACTGACCTCGTCGCCTTCGGAACGCTCCGAAGCAAGGGCGACAACGTCGGAAACGGGGAACTTCCGCTGCGCCAAAACCTGCAGCATTTCGCGTCCAACGGCGCCTGAGGCGCCCGCAACCGCGACTTTATATTTTTTCATGTTTGATTCCCGCCTTTAATGGAGTCATGCTGCCACTCTAGCATGAGAATAAAGCAATAACATACTGTTTTATAAGAAAACGCGTTTATCCGAGGATCAAAAAAATGATTGCCTCTTCGATAAAAAAAATCACCGTCATCGGCGCCGGTGTTATGGGCAGCCAAATAGCGGCGCATATCACGAATGCGGGCGTTCCTGTGCTTCTTCTCGATATTGTGCCGAAGGACGCGCAAGACAGGAACGCGCTTGCCAACGCTGCGTTAACAAGAATGCAAAAAGACGGGTCGCCGTTTATGCACTCCGACAACGCGAAACTGATAACAACTGGAAATCTGGAAGATGATATCGGCAGGCTTGCCGAAGCGGACTGGATTATCGAAGCCGTTCTTGAAGACCAACACATAAAATCCGACCTCTACAGAAAAATTGACGTCGTCCGCAAAAAGGGCTCGTTCGTGTCATCCAACACATCGACGATTCCGTTAGGCCGCTTGATTGAGGGGCAATCGGATGTTTTTGCGCGCGATTTTCTGATTACGCACTTTTTTAATCCGCCTCGGCAAATGCGCCTGTTGGAACTTGTCGTGGGGGAAAATACGTCGCCCGACGCCGTTCGCATCGTCAGCGATTTTTGCGATCGCGCGCTTGGAAAGGGGGTCGTTCGTTGCAAAAACACGCCCGGATTTATCGCCAATCGCCTCGGCATCTATTTTCTGCAGACGGCGACCCAAGCCGCGTTCGATCTCGGCATCGAGGTTGAAGATGCGGATGCCGTCTTTGGCAAGCCCATGGGAATGCCAAAGACAGGCGTTTTTGGCCTGATCGACCTGATAGGGCTCGACCTGATGTCGCTTATCGTGAAAAGTTTCCTTTCGATGTTGCCGAAGGAAGACCCATATTTCGCCGTCGGTACGCCGCGCCCCGTAATTGAAAAGATGATTGCGGACGGATATACGGGCCGCAAGGGAAAAGGCGGTTTTTATCGCGTCAAGAAAACCGAAACCGGCAAAATATTTGAAGCCCTCGATCTCAAGACGGGCGATTATCGCGCGATGAAGGAGGTGAAACCGAAATCGGTTGATGAAGCGAAGGGAAACATCAAAGCCCTGTGCGAGGTGCAGGACCTGTTCGGAAAATTCGCGTGGATTGTGTTGTCAAGGACGCTTGCCTATGCCGCTAAGCTTGTGCCGGAAGCGGCAGAGGACATCGCGTCGGTCGATGCGGCCATGCGTCTCGGGTTCAATTGGCAACTCGGCCCGTTTGAGATGATCGACAAGCTCGGCGCCGGATGGTTTGCCGAAAAACTGCGCACCGAAGGCCGCGAGGTTCCCGCTATTTTGCAAAAGGCTGAAAAAGCCTCGTTCTACAAGGTCGAAAACGGCAAGCTGGAATTCCTGACGGTCGAAGGACAATTCAAACCAATCGTTCGTTCCGAAGGCGTTTTGCTTCTGGCCGATATCAAGTTGGCATCGAAGCCCGTGCTTGAAAACGTCTCGGCGAGCGCATGGGATATCGGCGACGGCGTTCTGTGCTTCGAGTTCCATACCAAAATGAATACGATCGACACGGACACCCTTGCGCTTCTGAGGGAAACGGTTGCGCTAATTGAAAGGAACGCCAATAAATACAAAGGCCTTGTCATATATAACGAAGCCGCCCTTTTTTCCGCCGGCGCGAATTTGGCAAAAGGCCTTCTTGTAAAAGACGCCGCATCGTTTGTCGCCACGCGACAGCTCATAAGACAGGGGCAGAAGGCATACAGCGAATTGCGTTTTGCCTGTTTTCCGTCCGTCTCGGCTCCCGCGGGCCTTGCGCTCGGAGGCGCGTGCGAGCTTACGCTGCATTGCGCGGCGGCTCAGGCACACGCGGAAACGTCCATCGGCCTTGTCGAATTTTTGATCGGCGTCGTGCCCGGTTGGGGCGGATGCACGCAAACGTTGGGTCGCGCGTTTGAAAAATTCGGCTCCGGCGATCCTGTCGTGCCTATCCGCAAGGCTTTTGAAATCATTAGTCAGGCGCGGCGCTCGTCCTCTGCCTTTGATGCGCGCGATATCTTCTATTTGCGCTCCACCGACGGCATCACGATGAACCGCGACCGCCTTCTGTTCGACGCCAAGCAGCGTGTCCTTCAGTTGGCAAAAGACTATAAGCCGCCAAAGCCGCTTAAGCTGAATCTCCCTGCAGCGGGATATCCCGCTCTAATAGCGCTGATCGAAAGCAAACAAACCTCGGGAGAAGCTTTGCCGCATGACGTGACGGTGATGAAGTCTCTGGCAGCCGTTTTATGCGGGATTCAGCCCAATCCTGCGCAGCCCGTGACCGAAGCGGAACTATTGGCGCTTGAGCAGCGCGAATTTATGAAGCTTGAAGAAACGCCGGAAACGGCGGCGCGCATCGAGCACATGCTCAAAACCGGAAAACCTCTTAGGAACTAGATTAATTAGGCATCAATCCAGTTCGCAATCTGCTCGACTTTTCTCAAAATTGCTTCGTCGCTGACAGGCTTCGTCATAAAGGTTGTTGCGCCGTTGCCGAGGGCGAGAATAAGGCTCTTTTGATCCGTAAAAGACGTAATCATAATTATGGCGACGTCTCTTAAGGCGAGTTCGTTGCGACATGTTTTCAGGAAAGCGAGCCCGTCCATCTTCGGCATATTCCAGTCAAGAAATATGATTTTATAAATATTATTGGCGGCTATTGCGGCCTTCACCAGTACCAAGGCCTCCTCGCCATCCTTGGCGACATGAATGTTCCTATATCCGGCGCCATTAAGGACTTTTTGCGTGGTCTGGAGCACGACCGCGTCATCGTCGACCAGAAGGATAGGCGCGTCCAGAGAGAGCATGCGGAACTTTTTGAGAAAAACGTGTCTAAGATGTCCTTGTACCAGACAAAAATTGGATTCGCTATAGTATGCGGACGAAAAGCAAACACGCACGATCGATTCAACCTTTAATTGTATAATCCCTACTCTCTGAAAAATGGAAAAACAATATAGGGTCTAGATTAAGACAAAAAAACAAATAGTTGGGAATAATTTAGGTGAAAAAACTGCGTAATAAGGAATCGTATTGTACCGTAGCATGTGCTAATAAAAATTCATGTCCGCAGTCAGAAAACGTGGCATTCCGGCCAACGATCAGCGTCCGAAAGAATCCCATCGGATATCGTACGTCGTTTTGCCGCCCATGGGGTGGCATAAGAAAAAAGTTGCATCTGCAATAGTTCTCGGCGGTTTTGTCTTTTTAATGGGTGCGATGTTTGCGGTTGTTCGGGCGCCTACGACGGCATCGGGAACTGGCAATAATGAGCCCTTCGATATAACGCTAAATTCCAATGCGCCAGCGCTTCAGGGTGACGCAACGGAAGACCGTTTTTCCTCTTTGTCTAATAAAGCGTTACCGCCTGTTCTTGAGATTGAAGTTAAAGACGGGGCAGAGGCTCGAGCCTTGGCCGCGCAAGATTATATGCATCGGGGCGAGATGGCTCAGGCCATCCTTTATCAGCGCCGCGCCGTGCAGCTTGCTCCCGCCAATATGCTTTATCGGCTTAAGTTGGCCATCATGCATGACCGCGTTTTTGACAGGGAAGGGGCAGCGCTTCTTTACCGGCAGGTCGTTGAAGCTTACGAACATCACGACAAAACATTGCCGCGTAAACTTGATATCGACAGTATTCGCGCCCGCCTTATCTATTTAAGCCCTACGGCTGAGAAATAACTTTTCCGCTTGCGATGTCGTAGGATTCATTCGGCTTTAAAGTGATCTCCTGCGCTTCTGCGCCGTTCTCTCCCTTCCACAGCAAGCGCACATTGTCCGCGGTCACCTCAAGAATGTGCAAGTCGGTATGTTCCATGCCGGGCGTCCATTTTTCGCCTTGGAGCCATAGGGCCCAATCATCCGGCCCATAATACATGACGGCGCCCAGATGAATCTCGCCCTCGTGTGTGGGCGGCGCTTTGTGCGCCGATATTCCGGCTTCGATCATTTCTTGCTGCGTAAAAAACAAAGACATACTTGGAACAACATTATTGTTCATTGCGTAAGCGGGAAAAGCGCAACAAACGACCAAGGCGAGAGAGAAAAGAGCCTTCATCATTTCTTCTCCGTCAAAGCAGGGCTCGCGCCGTTCGAAAG
>CAZQOE010000079.1:0-8006 GCA_964594935.1 uncultured Rhodospirillaceae bacterium
GGAAGTAAGGTAGTGTGCTCTTTGCACGCGGTCCGGGGGGCGCCGGGCAACAGAAGCCCCCCAATTTTTTAGGGAATGGTTTTATGACAAAAAGAATACCGACGAGCGCCGAATTTATGGCTGCTTCGTATATATGCCTTGCCGTCAAACAGCAGTATGTCGAAAAATCGCAAGCGTTCGAAGAATTGGCGGAACAATCGACCGGCCAAGAAAAAATGCGCCTCAAAATTAAAACAAAACAAACACGCGATCGCGCTCTGTTTTATCTGAGGCAAGGTCTTCGCGCGAGCGAAGGCGCCTACTGTCCAAGCGGGGAAACCCCGAGCAAAGAAAGCCTGACGGCTTACGAAAAAGCCATCACGTCATATGTAAAAAAACTGTCGATTTAGAGGGCCGAACTGCCGTATCCTGCGATATGCAGATATCTATCTCGCCCCGCGTCGCGTGCTTGGCCCTTTTTTGGCCGAAAGAACAGGCGCTCTATTATCGATAGAGCGGCGGCGTAGCGATACGACAGGGCTAGCATGGGGCTGAGCAGATGCCTTAATGCGTCGCGCAACGGCTTTAACGGCGGGCCTTACCTCAACAGATGGATCAAAAACGATAGTCAATGATTTAACACCGCTTCTCCACGCCGAAAGAGTCATATCCGTTCCGCACGCAATGCTCTGAGACGCAGGCAAACGAACTGTAAGCCCCGTATCTCCCGAAACAAAGCTTTGTACTGCCGCAGCCATGCGCAGGCGGGCCTCACTGGAAATTTCGTCGCCGCAGGCGAACAAAGGCCTATGTCGCAGGGGAATAGATTTTGCCATGCGCGCGGTGCCGTAACCGTAACAATAGCCATTGGCTTCGTTGACTTCGGCATCGGGAAACCCCAAGTGCCGCAGCAAATCGAAACGGGGGGACTCTAGCTCATGCGCCGGAATTTTTAATTGCGAGCGGCAGAAATCGACGCCGATAACCCACGGCGTGACGGCGAGCCTTATAGAATTCACGCAAGGCAAATAAGACTCGATTTTTTCCAAGGCGACGTCGTTCAACCCGCGCGTTTTAAGAGTCGATAAGTTGATATAAGGCGCTTTACGCAGCGAACAGGTTCCAACAATCGTATGTGTAGAGGCGTCAATGGCTGCGCGTGAATAATTCAAAAGAATAAAGGCTTCATTCACGGCGGAATGTAAAATACTACGTGGCGCGCCGGACTCGTCTGATTTCATAAAATTCAAACGCGGCATTGGATCAAGGCCTTGCGAGGCGCTTTCCATCAAAAGAGTCAAAGCAGGCGAAGGCGTCAAATCCGTCGACTGGGTAGCGCGAAGCCCAAAAGCGCGCGCCAGCTCTAATGCTTCATCCCAGCGACGCTGAGCTTCGGCTGCCAAAGCCAAATCAGGACAGTTTTTAAGCGGCAACGGCGCTGGCAAAACCGATAATTTTTCGTAATCGTTGCTGTCTCCGTATACGGCGCGGCGATGATTGCGCAAAGAGCGCATAACGGCCTCGCGATTTGCGGTAAAGGCATCGCTCATCCCGCGCAAACAGGCCATCTCTGCGGATGTCGCAGTGCATTCAGCAGTGACGAGGGCAATAAGCGAGGCAGCCATGGCTCTTCCCGCATCGCTATCGTAGGCAAGACCAAAAGCCATCAGCAACGGCGCAAGATTGGCGACGCCGATGGTCACGTCAGGCCTTTCGTGCAAGTCGAGTAAAATCACCAACAAACGTGCCGCTTGTCTAAGGGCATGAAGATTAATTCTGCCGTCATTGTGGCGAAGGGCTAAAAGATCGATAGCTGCCCGGGCGGGATTAGCCGAAGTAGAATGCCAATCTGCGGCTACGTCGGAAAGGCGCAACGAAACAGTCGAAACGCTCTTGCCGGAAGCCGAAAACAGCTTTTTCCAAGGTGATACGGTCGATGCGCTTTTGGCTTTACCGATCAAAGCATCAATAGCTGCATTGGATATTTGCGATGGAGGTTCGGCTTTTTCCGCATAAGAATGTTTTTGTGTCTCTTCGATCCCATAAGCCCAGGACAGTCCCCACGACGCAATGACTTCAGGCGCAAGCGCGATATGCCGCTGCATAAGGGCATAACGCGCCTCGTCGTAAAAAGAGAGCGCGTGTTTTTCGGATGTGAACAAACCGAGCTTCCAAGCCTTTGCGGTGGCGGAACCGACGGCGCGATTAAATATGTCTCGCAAATCGGCCTCGGCTTCCCGTCGAGTACTATTGTTTTTATGTCTCCACAGCCAACTCGGAACCGTATTTTCTTCGTTGGCGCGTAAATCCGCCGGCACAGAAGGATGCGCGGCTTCGGCCATGACGGAAACGGCTTCTGTGCTCCATGTCAGCGGCGAGGCTAGCGAGGGATAACCTTCATCGCCGAATGATTCGCTCGATTGAAACGGGATAGAATCGAAAGCATCATCTAGCCCGCGCGTAAAAATACGCGCAAAAGGATGTAAAAATCCGTGGTTTTTCGCGATGTTGGTCATGCGATGGAGGCAAGGGTTAGAAAGTTATCCACAAGCTAAGGTGTATTGGTGTTACTTATGCCACAAAATGTAGTGGTCATAAAGGAAAAGTTATTAACAGGGTGATGACATTAAAAACCGATTGTGACATCTTCAAGTAAGGGCAGGGGAACATTCTTAAAAATGTCAATTTTATGAGGGTTGGATAATGGAAAGACAATTTGAATCCATACAAAATCTCAACAAACCCAAATTGCAGAGATACTACAAAAAAGTTTTTGCAATCGGCGATGTCGTATTAGAGACATTTTCTGCAAATAGCGTTCAAATTTGCGGAACGCCGCTTCTATATACTCAAGGAGTCGATTCTTATCACAATCGAATCCCCTTTAATGGCGGTATAGCCCTTGAATATTTTTGCGGAATGCCATCCGCAATCTACACGCCGCTGGGAAGAATGGGCCTGGCAAGCGGTTTGTATTCAAATTTTTCAGCGCGAAAACAGGTCTATTTTTCGTTGCAACGGCGTCTTGGGTTAATAGAGATTAACCCTGAGAAACGAGAAGAATTAGACCCAACAAGGCCGGTTTATTCCATTATGAAAGATGCCTCAGGCCACGTTTTGCCGCAATGCATCGCTATTCATAGATTGTGTGATAGAGCATTGATGGATGGTCCTTTAAGCAAAGAGGCAAATGATCTGCTCAATGAAATTATGCCGACGGCATTTCGGCCGGGAATCAAAATTGCGGATAGCCCAATACAACATATTCTTGATGGCCCGGGGTACTGATAAACGAGGCTTTTCATCCCAATACGGGCTAAAATAGCAATAACCAAGACTTATAAGGAATGGACATAAGGAAAACGGCCCGTTCTGGTATCATTTTCCTGTTCTCAATCCGCTAAACTGCATTTATATACAGAGCGCTGTTCTTTACCCCGAATCCAGAATGTCGAACTCCGAAACCTTTTCCTTAATCCGCCGCATATCGCAGGTCGGAACTCTGCTGCAGACTTTTCTGCGCGGCAAAGAAGTCGGGCGCGATGAATTCGGCAACCGGTACTATTGCGAACGAGGGGAGCAACGGATTTCTAATGGTAGCCGGATACCGCAGAAACGTTGGGTTCTATATAAGGGAGAGCCGGAACCGACCAAAATTCCACCCGAATGGCATATCTGGCTCCATTATACAGTTGATGCGCCGCTTCAAAAGAGCGCGCACAAGATATGGCAAAAGCCGCATAGTTATAATAAAACAGGAACCCCTGAGGCATGGATGCCGCCTTCTCTAAAAGGTGAAGCTTCTTTCTGCGCTAACGGGGTTTACGAAGCGTGGAAACCCGAATAAACAAAACGATAAGAGGAAAAATTCATGGGACACAACATTTTTGAAACAATTCTCGGCGCAGTCGTACTGGCGCTTGGCGGACTGTTTCTTGTATTTGCCTATTCCAGCGCCGACCTTAACAAGGTCAAGGGATACAGCCTTACGGCTAACTTTCCGATGGTCGATGGCGTCAAGGAAGGCACGGACGTCAAAATTAACGGCGTCAAGGTGGGCTCGATTGAAGGCTTAAAATTGAATACCGAGCCCGGCGACAATCAGTATCTCGTTACAGTAAAGATGACTCTTGATCGTTCGATTCAAATTCCGACCGACACGATTGCGCTTGTTTCTTCTGAAAGCTTGCTTGGAGGCAAATATCTGTCGCTTGAACCGGGCGTTGATGAAACGATGATCAAAACGGACGGCACGGGCAGAGTCACGCGCACTCAGGCGCCCCTACGCCTTGATGATCTGATCGGCCAGATGATATACAGTAACAAGCGCAGCGATAGTCCGGCGGAAAAAACCGATAAACCGGCACATCCGTGACATGAATAAGCTATCCCTTCTTTGCGTGGTCTTGACGACATTATTTCCCGTTTCGGCATTTGCCGTCGTCCCGACGCAAGAGCAGGCGTTTGCGGTAGTGCGAGCCCTTGATAAAATGACCGCCCGTGTTGAGGAAATAGAGCTTCCTGTCGGCAAGACCGTCCAGTTCAGCACGCTAAGCATTGTCACCAAAACATGCCGCACGACGTTGCCGGAAGAAACGCCGCCCGAATCCGCAGCGTTTCTGGAAGTCAGCGAAACAAAGGTCGGATCAACGGAAGGCCCTTTTTTTAAAGGTTGGATGTTTGCGTCAAGCCCCGCTTTATCGGCGATGGAACATCCCGTCTATGATATCTGGGTCATTGGTTGCAGGGACAAGACATCCCCGAGCAATTGAGGCCAATCCGGATAACGCGAGAACGGTTTGACGTGCGATTTGATCGCTGTCTCCAGCATCGAAAGATATATTGAACGTACAACCTCAAAAGTTCCGAAACGCTCAAGATGTGACGTCTGAAATTGTGTATCGAGTACTTTATAGCCGCAATACCTTAAAAGGCAGACAAGATGAACCAGAGCAATCTTGCTGGCGTCTGTTTTACGGCTGAACATGCTTTCGCCATAAAAGGCCCCGCCCATCGAAACGCCATACAAGCCACCGACAAGCTCATGCCCGTTCCAAGCCTCTATCGAATGCGCGTTTCCGCAATAATATAAAGATGTATATAGCCGTAAAATTTCCGAATTTATCCAAGTCTTCTCGCGGCCTTTGCGGGGCTCGGCGCAACCTTTCATGACATCCTGAAAAGCCCGATCTACAGTAATTTTATAAGGAGCCTGCCGTAACGTACGGGTCAACCTGCGCGGAATATGAAAACGATGATCAAGAGGAATAAGTGCGCGTACAGGAGGATTAAACCACAACAATCCTTTTCCCTCGGCGCTCTCGGCCATAGGAAAAACGCCTGCGGCATAGGCCCGTAAAAGCATCGAGGGGGACGGAAAGGGCAACGAACGATTTGACATAAACTTATTCAAGGGCCTCTAAATAAATCTGTCAAGCGGCTGAGGAAAATATTTTCTTAATTTACCGATAGTTAGGCATATCCGGGAAGGCGCCGAACTTGTCCGAATACCATTTATCGTGTAACCTTCCGAGGAACAAAATTTCTTATTGCTCATTAACCTCAAAAAGGAGGGATTAAAAATGAAAGAATGCAAATCCGGACAATGCGATATCGCAGGTGCTGGCGAATTGGGGGCCTCCTATGAAGGCACATGTTCCTGTGGTTGCGGATGCGCCAGCTGCTCATGCGGATGCGGCGGAAAGATTGACGAGCTTCTTTCGTTGGCGAAAGACGCCCATCATGAGCTTCTTAAACAGAAGATGAAGGCGGTATTCGAGGCCAAAATCGGCAAGAAGATGGACAAGGTTGCCGCAACCGTCGTCAGCGCGGCGCTTGTTTATATGAAAGACAAAATGGCCGAAAAAACAGCCCATAAGAAGTTTGAAGAAGTCCTTATGGATATCTTTGAAGGATAATCACTTTCCGTCGAGGAAGTTCTCGAGCCAGTGGATATCGTAATCGCCGTTGATAAAATCGTGCTCCGCGACTAGGCGGCGGTGCAGCGGTAGCGTTGTGTCTATCCCGCCGATAACGAATTCCTCCAAAGCACGTCGCAAGCGCAGCAGGCACTCGTTCCGGTTTGTACCATGGACGATGAGCTTGGCGATCATGCTGTCGTAATGCGGCGGAACGCGGTAGCCGTCGTATAGGGCGCTATCGACGCGCACGCCAAGGCCGCCGGGAGGATGATAACCGACGATTTTTCCGGGGGACGGCATAAATGTCTCGGGGTTTTCGGCGTTGATGCGGCACTCAATCGCATGACCGTATACTTTAATCTCGTCTTGTTTGAAGCTTAAAGGCAACCCGGCCGCGACGCGAATCTGCTCGCGCACCAGATCGATTCCGGTAACCATTTCCGAAATGGTATGCTCAATCTGAAGCCTTGTATTCATTTCGATGAAATAAAACTTACCCTTTTCATACAGGAATTCGATCGTCCCGACGCCGCGATATCCGATACGGCGGACAACATCGGCGGCGCATTCGCCGATTTCCTTGCGCTCCGAAGCGTTAAGGCCGGGGGAGGGCGCTTCTTCGATGACTTTCTGGTGGCGGCGTTGAATCGAACAATCGCGTTCGCCGAAATAAACGGCATTGCCATGGGTATCGCCGAGCAACTGCACCTCAATATGGCGCGGTTTCTCAAGATACTTTTCCATGTAAACTTCGTCGTTGCCGAAAGCGGCCAAAGCTTCGCTTCGCGCCAGTGTATAGGCTTCTTCAATCTCATCGGCGTTTTTGGCGATCTTCATGCCTTTACCGCCGCCGCCAGCCGCCGCCTTTATCAAAACGGGATAACCGATATCCGCAGCGACTTTTTTGGCGTCGTCCAAATCATGAAGCGCTCCGTCGGAACCCGGAACCGTCGGCAAGCCCAAGCCCATGACTGTTTTCTTGGCAGTGACTTTGTCCCCCATCAGTCGGATGTGCTCTGCCGTAGGGCCGATGAAGGTAAACCCGTGCTGCTCGACCATTTCGGCAAAATTGGCGCTTTCGGACATAAAGCCGATGCCAGGATGAATAGCGTCGGCGCCTGTAATCGACGCGGCGGTCAAAATGGCTGGAATATTCAGATAGCTAAGCTTGGCCGGCGCAGGGCCGATGCAAACGCTTTCGTCAGCAAGGCGCACATGCATGGCGTCGGCGTCGGCGCTTGAATGGACGGCAACGGTGTGAATCCCCATCTCGCGGCATGCGCGATGGATGCGCAAAGCGATTTCTCCGCGATTGGCGATGAGGATTTTTTCAAACACGGCGGAGCCTATTCAAGGACAATAAGAGTGTCGCCGTATTCGACGGGTTTGGCGTCTTCGGCGAGAATCAAACCGACCGTTCCGGCTCTAGGGGCCTTGATGGGGTTCATGACTTTCATCGCTTCGATGATTAGAAGCGTATCGCCTTCCTTCACTTTGTCGCCAACCTTGACAAAAGGCGCCGCTCCGGGAGACGAAGCCATATAAACGGTTCCGACCATCGGCGAAATGATGGGCGTGCCGGTAGGTTCTTCCTTTGCCGGAGGTACTTCGGCCGGAGAGGAGGATGGCACAACAGGGGCCGCGACTTGAACGGTTCCAGCGCGAGGGCCGACGCAACGGATTTTGCGGTCTCCCTCGGCGTATTCGATTTCGCTAAGGCCCGTCTCCTCCAGAAGCTTGGCAAGCTTGCGGATTGAAGCCGTATCAAGGTCAAATTTGTTCGTTTTAGGCATAAGCTAACGTCTTTGTTTAAGGTTTTGGGTAAAAGCTCAAGGGAATAGGGAAAGCGATCTAAGCCCTTTTTTCAGCCTTTAGCAGTTTAGCGATGGTGTTTATAGCATAGACATAACCGTCAGTTCCACATCCGCATATGACGGCTATGGCAGCCTTGGAAATGTAGGAATGGTGCCTAAACTCTTCACGTGCATGGATATTTGTGATGTGAACCTCAACAACGGGAAGCTCGCTTAAGGTTAACGCATCCAATATCGCAACAGAGGTATGACTAAAACCGCCGGCATTGATGACGATCGCGGCATGTGTGTT
>CAZQOE010000080.1:0-7880 GCA_964594935.1 uncultured Rhodospirillaceae bacterium
TCTTCTTCTTGTGCTTTGAAGGACGAGACTCTAACTTTCACCCATACCTCTTTGATTCTTCGGCATTGCGGATATGAATTTGGAAACCGAAAACATCTCTTTTGACCTTGATGGCGATACCGCTGATTTAGTCCTTTCTTTGGACGGGTTTGAGGGTCCGATCGACCTTCTGCTGTCTCTTGCGCGCGAGCAAAAGGTCGATTTATGCAAACTCGCGATTTTGCCGCTTGCCGAGCAATATCTTAGCTACATCGCCGAGGCCCGTCGCCTGCGTCTCGAAATCGCCGGCGATTATCTGGTTATGGCGGCGTGGCTTGCCTATTTAAAATCGCGATTGCTGTTGCCCGAGCCTGAACATCCGGAAGGCGAAGATGATCCAGCCGCGATGGCCGAGGCGCTTAAATTCCAACTATTGCGTCTTGAAGCCATGCAGAAAGTGGCAAAACAAATCCATGACTGGCCGCAGCTTGGATCGGACTTTTTTGTGCGCGGCATTCCGGAGCCCGTCGAAATCGAAGAAAAGCCGGTTTATTATTTGCCGATTCAAGATTTGCTGGTGGCTCTCAGCGCCCCTTCGCGCCGGCGTAAACCTGAAACGTATAATGTTAGGCACACGCGCCTTTATAGTCTTGAAGAAAGCATTTCCCGCTTGCGGCATCTTCTTCGAATGGTGCCGAGCTGGGGCGTGCTTCAAAACTATCTGCCGGACATCGTGGCGGCGGAAGAGCCAATGGAAGTCCGTTCCGCCATCGCTTCGACTTTTGCCGCGACTCTGGAACTGGTAAAGAACGGCGAGCTTGAACTGCGGCAGGAAAGCACTTTTGCGCCCATTTATTTGCGGCGCCGCGAGAAAATGGAAAGCAACCCTGTGAGCGAACAATGACCGATAATCCGGAAACAAACCCCGATTTGCGCCTTTTGGAAGCCGTGATATTTGCGAGCGCCGAGCCCGTAACGACGGAAACCCTCGCCGAACAATTTGGCGAAGATGTAAACGTTCTGGAAATGCTTGAAATCGTTAAACAGCAATACGAAGGGCATGGCGTCAATTTGGTGCAAACCGACGGGCAATGGAGCTTTCGTACCGCCCCGGATGTCAGCCCGCGCATGAAGATTACGCGCCAGCCGCGCCGCAAGCTTCCCCGTGCTGCGGCTGAAGTGCTCGCGATTATTGCTTATCATCAACCCTTGACGCGCTCGGATATCGAAAGCATCCGCGGCGTCGAAACGAGCAGGGGAACTCTGGATATCCTTCTGGAACTTGGCTGGATACGTCCTGGAAAAAGGCGCGAGACGCCGGGACGTCCCCTGACGTGGCACACGACCCCCGATTTTTTGAGCCACTTTAATTTGGAGTCGCTAAAGGATTTGCCGGGTCTAGAAGAACTAAAGGCTGCGGGGCTTCTTGATCCGCGGCCTGTTATGGCTGACCTGCCACGCGAATCCGAAGATTTGCTGGCTTCCGAAACGTCCGAGGACGACGAAGATTTTGCCGCATGGATTAGCGAAGAACCGGATACTGAGGCGGAGCCCGCTGCCGCGAAATAAAATTTTAGGGTCTTCCCATCGCGATAATCTCTTTGCCTCGCCCAACGAGATCGGCCAAAGGCTCGACGGTAACGTCCATCGTATGGGCATTCGCATGGATAATGTGATCGTTACTGGTCATAAAGCCGACGTGGGACTGGAAAAAGACGATATCGCCGCGCTGCCACGCCAAATCTCGCCAATGCGTTTCCAGAGGCTTGCCGAAAGCAGTACATTGCAAATCGCTGTCGCGGGGGGCATCAATGCCAGCCATCTCCAAGGATAATTGTACAAGCCCCGAACAGTCGATACCTTTGGGTGTCCTTCCCCCCCAAAGATAAGGCGTATGAAGTAAACGCCCAGCTGTGAAAACATAATCGGATGTATTGGCAAATTCGGTTGCCATAACATGCTTTTCAAAAATGAACCCACCATTTGCCAACTCAAGCAAACCATTCTGCTTATTGCTTATGCTTACAAATGAACCCAACGTCAGCTCGTCAACAGGCGGCGATTTAATATCAGGTTCTGGATAAATAAAGGTACGTAACGCCGTGACTCTATTAGACATCATGGCGATTGACTCGCCAAGACCGCCTGTGTCCGGAATATAGCCGACATAGCGGTCGGATCTATTCTGAACCCATAAAAAGCCGTCCTTTCGGATTTCAAACACGTCCATAAACTCGCCATAGCGAATTTGGCTTACTTGCAGCGCATCCTCTTTTGGGGCTTCAAGCATCGGCAGGACGCCGCACAGGCATTGGCGGATTGTAGGTTCGACATATTGATCGGCTTTAACGGAGTCGCGCAGCGCCTTATCCGCGAGGTCCTGGCGGCAAGCATTGATGCGGGGGTCTATTTTCATTCGGCGGCGTTATGAGCCCACATTTCCGCCACGGGCGCAACAGCGCCCGAAGAAGCCGCAGCTTCAGCTTCAATCGCAAAATCGATGATTTTGGCGGGAATCGAAGCAACATGTTCTTTCGCTGCGTCGATAAGATGTGAAAACTCTGTCAGGAATCCCGCGCCGCCCGCCGTTTTCTGAACCAAGACGTTCCTGTGGTCGAGATCGTCGCGTTGGCGGCGGATATAGCCAAGCTCGCCCAAGCGATCGAGAGCGCGGCTTACGGCAGGTTTCGATATCTTAAGGGCCAAGGCAAGGCCGCGCACCGTATGGGGGCCGTCGCCTAAGTATACGGAAAGCATAAGGGCCATCTGACGGGCGGAAAGGTCTGGCGCATCGCCACGAACGCTGGCAACGAAGGCATGACGCCATAATTCAAGGGATTGTAATTGAGCGGACACGAAACACTCCTTGGCGGAGAAAACTGAAGAATCACAAGGCGTGAGTTTGAGTCAGAGCGCTTTGATTCGCAAGGGTCTTTAGAACTTTATTTTGTTTTTAAGCGGTGGATTCGATTTGTGAATCGAAACAGGGGTTTGTTACGACAACGCAAACTTCATGTAAAAAGAGAGGAAGGCAAAAGCCTCTTTGAAGAGATGATTTACTGATAAAATGAGCCCGCTAAAGCCGCCATATCAAGTCAGATTCCGGAACGCGCCTTCGCTCGATCTTCGGTCCTTTTTTTAATTTCGTCGGCTATTTGCCTTCTGATGGACTCCTGTTGCTCAGGCGGCATGGCGTTGAATTGCTCCTTTGTGATGTTATGAGCCCTTAGCCAATTATCGACAATTCTCTGCGCAGGAGATTCAAAAAAATAATCGATGAGCTCCTGCAAAGCGGCATCGTCTACTTGTGGGGAAGCCCGCGTTTCGCTGCTCGCCGGTAGTTTGGCATTGTTTGAGGTTTTGAATGCTTGAGGAACATTCATATTGTGGTTGATACCGGTAACGGACATTTTAACGCCATCCTTGAGAAATTATGAAGCGAATATCTTCAAGTGTCGTGCAAAACCGAAGCCAAGGAATATTTTCCTTTCCTTTCAAAAGATTGTGAATCGTTTTTAATGTAAAACACAGGCCAAACGGCAAAGTCTGCCGTGGCGGAAGACAGTCGCCAGTTTGTGCCTACTTAATCTCGCCAGTACAAGTCAAAGCCTGAGATCCGCTGATATAGCAGTAACTGATGCCGCCGGTAGAGGTATCAAGCCTGAACACGCCAGCATTGGCAGCGGTGTTGCTGTGATGCATGAGTTGAAAAGGCCCGCCGCCGTAACTGGCCTTTGCCTCATGAAAGCCGCTCGTAGCAAAAACGCTTCCTACGATCAGCGCAGCGCCGATAAGGATAGCCTGAGAATTTGTCATGATAAGCCCCCGTTGATGTTAGTTTTTAATTGAGATTGTCTGTTCGCCGCGCTTCGCGCTCCAGCTGTCTTTTTCCCGGTCGCCGTATACGGCCATGGCGGGAATGTCGCTTTTCAGAATATCGAGTATCTTCTGGGCTACGGGGCGCAAGGACGGATGCACCATTTTTCCTGACCGCAGCTCACCGATATAAACAGCCTCGGGGACAGAATAGGAGGCGTGAATCAAGGCCTGTGTTCCCATGGGGAACAAATATTGGTTCAGCGCTGGCTTCACTTCGACGCCTTGCTTGGATAAATTTGCGATAGCCGCAAATTGTGTATCGATATCGCGTTTCAACTGATAGGCATCGCTTGCGGACAAATGCTCGGCGAATTGCTCCAGATACCAGGGATTCAATCCGAACTGCCCGTCGATAAGGGGAATCTGGCAAACCCCGTTTCTATGCCGCTGCAAGTCGCGGAACGACCCGAAGTCGAGCAGGAACAGCAAATTATATCGGCCATAAGCCTCAAGCCGCCACGGCAAAGGCGAAAAGGCCGGACGTTCGGCCAGCGTTTCCTTTTCGTTTTTACGCAAACTCTCCAGATCGACGGCTTTCGTGCGCGACACGATGTCGCCAGCCCGAATTTTCTCCAATTCGGCATCCGTCAAAGCGAATTGGCGCATAACGTCGTCATAGCTGACAAAGGCATTGCGAAGCGCAAACTGGGCGCCATATACGTCATAAGATTCTTTTGATATCTCGATGTCTGCGGCGTTAAAGCTGTGGGGATATTTTTCGAAAAGCCCCGCAAATATCTTTTTTGCAACTTCTCTGACTTCGGGCAGGGGGTGGTGCTTCAGGCGCCTGACGTGGTCGCGAGCTGCGCGCAGCGAGGTCGTCCAACTTAAAAGGGTGGTCGTTCCGATAGGCAGAAGCGAACGCGAAATATCAAAGGCGCGGGCAGCCAAAGTATTATGCCAGATTTTCTCGTTCTTATATTCTGAGGGATCGAAGGGATAACGTTTCTTCAGCCCCTCCGTCAAAAGCGGCAAAATGCGATTGTAAATTTCCATCCACCGCGTTTGAATTTTTTGGCTTGCGGGCTGGTTATAGGGGTCGACGACGGATTGCTTGGAAAAATCGAGATAACGCGTGGAAGCTTCTTGCCCGTTATAAAGGGGGTTATCCTGCACGGCTTTTGCCACGAGCATCGAAACCTGTTCGATAAAAAGCGTGGTCGAGGCGCAATCGCCGATCGAAGCATGGCCATAACCGACGTAGTATTGATCCATAAACTTGCCGCTGCTCGACGTTTTAAGTTTGTCGAGATGTGTCACGACGCTTGCCGGACTGCGTGAATAAAGAGCCTGAAGCATGGCAAGGTCTTCGGGGTGTTTGTCGTCGATAACGAAAATGTCTGGCATGCGAAGTCCCTAAAAATGGATTTTGGCGATTATCGGTAAAGGTTTGCGATTCTTCAAATCAATAACAAGGGGATACGCTCGGTATGCGGTAAATATTTCCGAAAGTAGTTTTAATTTCATACTGCGGCACAACAATAAATCTGGGGAAGAAAGGTCGTTAACCATAATAACCAATTGACGAATCCGGCGTGGTTTCGTAACGAATTCAGAACATGAAAATAATTCGTTAGATGCTGAAAGACAATAAGATCGTCTATTGGGGCTGCGCAAATATTCTGCCCTTTGTCTTATGCGCGGGCAAGAACGGAAAAGATTGAAAAATGAAGCAACTTAACTCGTTTCGCTTTTATGAATTAGGCGCAAGGCTGCACAGCCTGTTCGGAACGGAAAACGGAACCCGCGTTGCCGATATGTTCGGCCCTTTAAGCGAAATTCAAACGATGCTCGACAGTTTCATTAAAGGCGACATGGTCGCCCTTTCGACGTCGAAAGCGGATGCCGTCAAATTGTTAAACAAAATTAGCGCCATCTTCAATCGTTACTTTATTGACCCATCAACGAAGCAACTCAAAAATCAAGACGGCGAAGATCGCATCGACACGCACGAGCTTGCGATGTTGCGAGGGCTTGTCGAGAAATTTGAGCATGCTTTGGCAGCAGACCTCAACCGCGCGCCGACTTATATTGCCGATAAGTGCGGTATTTATTCGGTTTACGACCTTGCCGAAAACGCTCAGGATATTTTTGCCGATACTTTGCGGGGCGCCATTCCTGCAACCGCGCAAAGCGAATTCTGTTTGGCGGGCCGTGCACTGGCCTTCGGGCTTGGAACGGCGTCTGTTGTCCACACATTGCGCGCGGTGGAAATGACGCTCCGGAGCTATTACGAAATATTCGTAGGCTCCGTTCCCGCGAAGGCGGAGCGCAATTATTCTATTTACATTAAAAAGCTTGCCGCCTTGGCGGATGAGGAAGACCGTGCCGTCCGTCCAGACAGGCGAATCATTCAAATGCTGGCGCAAATCAAGGAACGTTACCGCAATCCACTCGTCATCTCCGATGCCTCGGCCTCAGTCGATGAGGCGATTCAGTTGTTCGGGATGGCGAGTGCCCTTATCTCCATGATGGCGGAAACGATCATGTCGGGTCGGCGTAAAGCTGTTGAATCGGCGCTTGGTTCGGGCGACGGCGATTCCGAAGAAGATTCGGCACTTTCCGCCTAAAGAAAGCCGGATAACGGCCTTAATTTACTCTAAATTCTCACAAACCTATTCCACGACGGCGTTCGTCTTTCCGTCTTGAAATTCGATGCGGAGTTTATCACCCGTTTTAATTTGTTTGGCGTGTGCAATAACGCGGCCTTTGGCGTCTTGAACAAGCGCATATCCTCGTCCTAAAACGGCGCGGGGAGACAGATGTTCCAAAACGGCGCCCTTATTTTCAAACTGATTAAGTTTGTGTGTATAAAGGGCATTCCAAGCGAAAACCATTTTTTGCTCGGCATTGGATAAGCGTTGCGCGGCCAGTTTCAGGATATCGCGGGGATGGCGCAGGCGTCCGCTAGCTTCGTTAAGGCGCGCAAGACGTCTGTCGAATAACCCGCGCCACGCAAGCATCAAACGTTCAGATTTTTCGTCTAGTCTTTGCGCCAAAGGCTCGAGTGCGCGCGCGGGATCACCCAAAGCGCGTTGAGTCAAACGCAAGCGTTCGCGTCTGTCCTGAATCAATCTAACGGCGGCTTGAAAAAGGCGCGAACCGTCGTCGATAACTTGCGCCAGTAAATCTTCACGCACAGGAACGGCCTTTTCGGCGGCGGCGGTAGGAGTCGGCGCGCGCAAATCGGCGGCAAAATCAATAAGCGTCGTGTCTGTCTCATGCCCGACGGCCGAGATGACAGGAATTCTGCTTTCGGCGACGGCGCGAACGACATTTTCCTCGTTAAATGGCATTAAATCTTCCACGCTTCCGCCGCCGCGCGCAACGATCAAAAGGTCTGGCCGCGGAACTTTGCCGGAAAGGGGCAAGGCGTTAAATCCGCGAATGGCAGCGGTGATTTCTTCCGCTGCGCTTTCCCCCTGTACCGCAACAGGCCAAACCAGAACAGGACGCGGAAATCTTTCGGCCAGCCTATGAAGAATGTCGCGGATGACGGCTCCCGTCGGAGAAGTCACGACACCTATAACATGCGGCAAATAAGGCAGGACGCGTTTGCGCGATGCGTCGAACAAACCCTCGGCAGCAAGCTTCTTCTTGCGCTCCTCAAGCATCTTGAGTAAAGCGCCAATGCCCGCAAGCGCCATAGCTTCGACGACGAGCTGGTATTTCGATTGCCCCGCATAGGTCGTAAGTCTTCCTGTGCAGACGACTTCCATGCCAATCGCAGGCTTTAGGCCCAGCCGACCGACCTGTCCGCGCCAGCATACGGCAGCCAAAGCAGCATTGCTTTCTTTAAGGGTTAGATACAAATGTCCGCTTGTATGAAGTTTACAGTCCGAAATCTCGCCGCGCACGCGCACAAGGCCGAACGTTTCCTCGACCGTCTTTTTGACGAGATTGGATAATTCGCTGACGCTAAACTCGGGCGTGTTAATTCCTTTGCGCGGCGCATCAAGCAAAGACGATGTTTTGGACGTAGCCATGCGCTGAGGATAGCGGGTTCAGCTTGCTCAAGAAAG
>CAZQOE010000081.1:0-7849 GCA_964594935.1 uncultured Rhodospirillaceae bacterium
TCTTTTCTTCCGGCGTTTTGGTTCCTGAACCGTACGGCCCCGCGATCATTACCCACAAAGGGCGTTTTCCCTTCATAGAATTATCTCCTTTAATTGTTATTATTTCACGGTCATCAATGCGCGTACTACGGCGGCGGCAGAAGCGGCGCTTGCCTTGATGTCATAGCCGCCTTCCAACACAGCGATGACGTGATTGCCGCATTTTTCCTTGGCTATGGAAAGAATATCCGTCGTCAGACGATAGTAATCCTCGGTCTCAAGCGACTGCTGGCCTTTGGGATCGTCTTTGTGTGCGTCGAACCCAGCAGAAACAAAGAGAATATCGAAAGACTTTTCGCGAAGCCACGGCAAAACGATTTTATCCCACCGCTTCAACCAATCTTTGCGCGGCAAGTCGGGGAGCATCGGAACATTCAATATATTGCCAACGCCTTTTTCTTCGGCATGGCCTGTTTCGGGCCAAAGCGGCAATTGGTGCGTGCTGCAATAACAAACATCGCGGTCTTTTTCAAAAATGGCTTGCGTTCCGTTGCCGTGGTGCAGGTCAAAATCGATGATGGCGATGCGTTTCGTTTTATATCGTTTTTGCGCATAACGAACGCCTATGGCGACATTATTGAACACGCAAAACCCCATCGCCTTGTCGGGCATGGCGTGGTGTCCTGGCGGTCGAACGGCGCAAAAAGCATTCGTCGTTTTGCCAGCCATAATGTCATCGACGGCGATTATCACTGCGCCTATGGCGCGCAACGCGGCTTCTCCGGATTTTGGGCTAAGAACCGTTACTTCTCCGGCATCGTGTTCGGATACGATCTCGTTGGCTTCGATTTCCCGATATCCGGTCTTCGGAACGGACGAAAAAACAAAATCAACATATTCGCGAGTATGAGCGAGTTCTATATCTTCCCGTTGGGCCGCCGGAATTTCGGGCCATTTTAATTCTTTAAAGGCCTTAGCGCGTAAATTGTGAACAATCTCCTTCAAGCGCTCCGAACGCTCCGAATGATCGGGTCCTGGATCGTGCTCTAAACACAGAGGAGAAAAATAACAGGAAGTCGTCACTACGGGTCTGCCGATATCGTGCTGAATTTATGGGATTTCAGTTTAGCAGGACGGTTTGAAACGACAAGCTCGTTATTTTGCGACCGCAAGTTTTCAACGGCGGAGAAATCCGTTTTCTGCGCGAGGACGTTCATCGCCGTTCCGGAAATGCGTCTGACAACCATGGGGTCGTCCCCATATTCCAGAGGGGAAAGCCCGTATCTGTTAAAAACAGGCTTCCAGAAATCGGCGGCGTCGTTATCTATCGTGAAATCCAAATGTCCGTTCCATCCCCTATTCCTTTGTTCGTTCGCGAAGTAATCCAACAAGGCAACGGCAACGGCGGACGACTGTTCTTTCAGCGCAATTCGTTCGACGTGCAGGCCGCTTACGATCCGAAACGTCGAAAAACTTCTGTAGGCGATGCCAGCTCCGACGACGGAGCCTTTGCTGTTTTCGGCAACAGCCAGGACAAAATCGCCGTTTTTTGTCACCGTTTCTTCATGAATTTCCTTCCGAAGGCCTCCGTTCACGTTCGACGAATGCATTCCGGCGAGAAGCTCATTGACAACTTCCGCATCGGACTTCTTTATGGCGCGGACTTTATATGCGGATGAATTTGGGGTCGTTTTGTCCAAGGCTTGTTTCAATAAGCCGAATTTGCGCCAGGTATGGCGATCTTCAAATCTTTCTGCGCCAATGCCTTCGTAGAATTTTTGCGCGGCGGAATTGCTGCGCGCGCATTCCCATGCAATGTATGAGGCGTCGTGAAGCTGCGACACGTTCGCCAAATTCGACATTGCAAAGAGTCCAATGCCCTTTTTCCTCTCGGAACGCGTTGTAACGATGTCTTCAAGATATATACCGGCTCCATGCCTGTTTAGGCACGGGTAATAAGTGACCGTTCCTACCGCTTTCTCCGTCGCGTCCACGACTAAAAAGGCTCGAATGCCTTGCGGTTTTCCGACAAGACGCCACAACGCATCTATATCTTCGGTTTTATGAGGGGCCGCAAAGGCATGTTGCTCGGCTTGCTCCTGAATTAGGGCGAAAAAGGCTTCTTTGTAGTTTTCCGAGACTGGAATTATCTTCAATTCTTGAAAGGGCCGGTTTTTTGTTCCAGCGTCAGCGCAATTATCACCCATAAAATTCTCCGACGGAAAAATCTCATAAAAAACATTCAATCAATGAGACTTAGTGTCCCTATTCCGTCGAAAGAAACCACGGCTATTATTGTGGGTTTCTCCTATCCGGCTTGTGGGTTTTTCACAAAAAATCGGGGTTTGTGATTTTTTCACAATCCCGTTGTGGTTTTCTTTGATATAGGGCGTCATGCGTTACGCATGAGCGAAGGCAACGCCTTAAGGCGACGGCAAACATAGATGTAGAGAGAAAATGGCTATTTCTTTGCCTTAATCTTGGCATACCCTGCATCGGCAAGGATTTGTAAGGCGGCATCAACCTTCTCGCATGCGGCCTTGGTCGCTTCGCACAGGGGGAGACGCAGTTCATTCCGGCACTTTCCGATCCTTGAAACCGCATATTTGACGGGCGTCGGATTGGTCTCACAGAAAAGGGCTTTGTGAAGAGGAAAGATCATCTTGTTGAGGAGAGAGAATTTATCGATGTCGCGTGCGACCCATGCGTCGTACATTTCTCGCAACGCTCTCGGCACGACATTAGAGGTCACAAGGATACCGCCATCCCCTCCTTGAGCCAAAAACGCGCCGAAAGTCGGATTTTCTCCCGTTAGAATGCAAAAATCGGCATCGCAAGCAAGGCGCGTTGCCAATGGCCTCGATAGATCATCGGTCGCATCCTTGACGCCGACAATATTCTTGAGACGAGACAACTTCGCCATTGTCGGCACATCCATATCAACCCCGCAGCGCGGTGGGACGTTGTAAATAATAATCGGTAAATCGACGGAATTGTTGATGGCCTCGAAATGCCGGCGCATCCCCTCTTGTGTTGGCTTATTGTAATAGGGAGTCACGACCAAAGCAGCCGCAGCACCAAGCTCTTTGGCTAAGCGTGTTGCTTCTATGGTTTTATCGGTCGAATTAGTCCCTGTTCCGGCTATGACCGGAATCCGTCCTTTAGCCGTTTGGATGGTGAGTTCCAGAAGGCGCTTATACTCGTTAGCAGACAACGTGGGGGCTTCTCCCGTCGTTCCTGCAACGATTAGGCCATGAATGCCTTCCCCGATTTGCCATTCGACAAAACCGCGCAGGGATTGCTCATCGAGCTTTCCATCGCGGAAGGGGGTAACGATAGCCGTATAGACGCCTTTGAACATGTTATTCCTCACAGTCGCAAATCTTGTGGCCTTTGATTATTAAACGATTGAAGCTTTTCTTGCGGCAAAAACTTTTCAACACTCCGAAAGAAAGGCACATATTCCTGAGGACGAACGGTAAGAGGAAGACGAAGCAAAAAAGGCCACCCAAAATCGCTTCCCCTCAAAACCAAAAAACCATCATTCTTGAGAGCCTTTTCTATATCTTCCTCACTACCATAAAAGCCTTGCGCATTTAAGCAGAAAAACATTCCGGCGCGAGGTTTGAGTATGCGGGGAAGCAACGAGGGATGATGTTCTTTTACATGTTTAACGATACCCTCGAAATTCGCCGCCATGCGGGCAGTCAATTGTTCCTGCCGTTGTTTGAACGCTGGAGAAACAAGAACTTCACTCATCAGAAATTGATTGACGGTAGAAACGTTTGAACTTTGCAAGCGCATAATATGCTCAACTCGTTTTATCTCTTGGGCAGGACATATCAAAAAACCAAGTCGCCATCCCGCAACGCCGTGGGATTTGGACAAACTGCCGACAATCCATAGGTTCTCTTGTGCTTCGTGACCATCGGGTAATCGAATATGCTTAGAATCAGATGAATGAAATAACGTGTCAGCGTATACGATGTCATAAAGCACATGCACTTTGCTTGCCGCGCTATAATCGAGAAGCTTACTTAGGACTTCTTGCGGCTGAATATATCCAAGCGGATTGTTCGGATTATTGAAAACTACCGCAGACACGCCGCTTTCTTGCGCAGCAGCTAACAAGGGGGCAGCGTCAAGAGGATTGCCCGCTATCGATTGGGGTTTTACATCTCCGCGATGAAACATCCGTATTTGATCCGGGTATTTGTAATATCGGGGAGACTGCACATAGACGGAGCCGCTCCGAATTTGACCGATTGCCTGCAAGGCTGTTGAAATAGCCTGATCGGCTCCATTTGTAAGAAATAAAGTCTCAGGATTAATCGGGGCTCCAACCAATTGGCCGACATAACGGGCGACAGTCTCCCTAACCTGATAAGAACCGGCTGGGCTTGTATAATTGACTTCGGATAAGAGATTGGAGAGGTCTCCCCCCTCCAAATCTCCAAGCCCGTCGTTAACGGCCATGCGCAGGTCAATCAGCATGGGCCGGTGTTTCCTCGTAGCTGTCTATGCTGCTGCAAGGCGCGACGCGACGATAAATCCATGAGGTCTATCGTTGGGGCTACAAGGTCTTGATTGAAGTTTTTCCGATCCCCTTTGTAAACCGAACGGAAATCAAGGCCATGACGAGGATTGAGCGCTGCCAGATAATAATGGTTGGGCAAAATATTAAAGCTTACCTCGCCGGAAACGCGCCTGTTAGCGAAGCGGGCAAACTCTTCGATTCCATGAACGACGGGATCAATACGCCCCGTAACCATGCATTGCGCCCACGTGGCATCAAGTTCTCTTTTCGTTTTGAGTTCCAGCGATGTCAGCGTCGCGTTTTCCAACACTTTGTGGGCGTGGATAAATAGCGTTGCGCTTGGGGACTCATGAACCTCGCGCACCTTGAATCCGGAAGCGCGCTCTTCAAGATAATCGTGCCGCCCTATGCCGTATGCGCCGAGGAACGAATTAAGATAGACAATCGCATCGACCATACTGGTAAGTCGTACATTTTGTTCTTTGCTTGAAATCTTGACGCAAACAGGCTCGCCTTTTTCAAAGGCGATGCTGAGCTTGGCTTTGTCCGTTGCTGTTGGCGGTATATGTACCCACGCCAGCACATCGTTCGGCAGCTCGAACTCAAGATTATCCAATTGACCCGCCTCGATTTCCCTGCCCCACATATTTTCATCGATGCTGTAGGGCTTTTCTTTGGTTGCCGTTACGGGAATGCCATGCTCGGCGGCATAGTCCATTTCCATCTCACGGGTAAGATGATTGTTTCTGATAGGCGCGAGAATTTTTACATCCGGAAGGCGCGACAGAATGGCATTATCAAACCGGAAGGAGTCGTTGCCCCGCCCTGTCGCGCCGTGTGCGATAACCTTTATGTTTTGTTCGGCAGCAATTTTAGCGGCGCAGTCTACAACGGCTTGGCGGCTTAGCGACGAGGCGAGCGGGTGAGCATCGCCATAAGTTGCGTTCATCAGAATGCCCGTTCGTATGTAGTTTTTGTAAAAACGTTCGCGAGCATCCTCGAAAATAAATTCGGCTCCCAATTTCGTCGCTTTCTGGCCAATTTCCTTAAAATCCTCGCTCTGGCCGACATCGCATGTAAGCGCGACAACCTGAACCCCGAATTCTTCCTGGATATATTTAAGGCAACAGGACGTATCCAAGCCGCCGGAATAAAGGAGCAGACAACGATCTCCTTCTATTTTCTCGCCTGTTTTCTGAACATAATTAGCTAAATAGGCGCTTGCCCCTGGATCAAATGACTTTGTATTCATTTTATACTCCCTAAATATTATTACGCGCGGATGAAATTAAATAAGGCCCTCTGTTTTTAAGTTTCAACTCGACATCGGCCATTGCGTTTGCCATGTGCCAAAGCTCCGTCGTTTCCTCTTTAGAAAAACCGAGCGGCAATAAATCTTGGGGCAAACAACCACCGTTCTTGCGCGTCAGATGTACGATGACGTTAGCCATGCGCAAATACCGCGCGTATTTCTCGCTAAATTCGACGCCGATTAGGTCGATGACCTGGGGAACAAGATTTCTTTGAGTTGCGGATTTCATTGCCGCGCCTCAAAATTTGTGTCTTCTATTTCTTCGTCGAGATAATGCAGGATTAGGTCGGAGAGCTTTTCCTTCGTCGCCGAAGCGTAAAGTTGCCGTTGCATCCGGCGCGACTTACGTTGCTGAAGCCTGTCATAAAACTGGATTAGCGTTTCCTTATCTTCCGGCAGGCGCGTCGTTTCTTTTGTTCTCAGCTCTTCGATGTGTAACGCTATGGCATCGTCGATTTTCCCCACGCCCTTGTCATCGACAAAACCCATGATTTCCGGAGAAAAGGTTTTAGAAACGTACAGGTCGCAAAACTCGTTCATGCGCTTGGCAAATTCCACAACCCTTCTCGCCGTATCCGGTGTTTCTGCCTTCTTCCCGTTGGCAAGAATGGTTTGAAAGGCCAACATGACGCAAAGACGGTGATGTATGTTTTCTTTTGTCATGGCTGTTTTCTTTTGTTTGATTTCAGCGCCCAGAATTTGCCAAGGGCGAGAGCAAGCTCTTCGATCATGCTCAAATCTTCGTTGATTGGTTGCTGAAGCGGCGAGTTCGAGATTTGCAAAAATTCGATTCCGTGCTTTGTGATGGTCTGCATAAACTCTTTGCGAGCGTCGTCGGAGCCGAAAGCTCCCTGCAAAACGACGCCGCGACGCAGATCGGGCGGTATGGACGAAGACATCCGCAAATCCGGTGCGGAATCATTCTGTAAAACGGCTTTAACGTTATCGTTCGTCATAAACAGTCTCATTAAAAACATTCAATTAATGAGACCAAGTGACTTTATTTTGCCGAATGAAACTATGGCTATTTTTGTGGGTTTTTCACATCGGACTTGTGGTTTTCCCACAAAAAATCGGGGTTTGCGATTTTTTCACAACCCCATTGTGGTTTTTCCGTATTGTGCTTTAGATATCCTTTCCTGCAACCACCAAACCACTCCCAGAAATCTGGGCTATTTTCAATCAAACACGAAAATTCTTACAATGGTTTCCTGATTAAAACCAATTTCTTAAGTGACCGAGCATTTAGGGGTTCCGGTTTTCCGACCATACTTTTTTCGTTCGACATCGACAGGCAGAGCTTCGGAAGAGAAAAGGAGCATCATGAATAAGAATATCAACGTTGAGTGGGAAATCGCTGAGTTTAACTTGTTAACTGCGACGAAAATTTACGAAATTCTTAAAGCGCGTTCCGAAGTTTTTGTAGTCGAGCAGAAATGCGCTTATTTGGATGTCGATGGCTTGGATCAAAAGTCCTTTCATATTATTGGGTGGGCCAAACCCAATACTGTTGCCGCTTATCTTAGATTAATACCGCCCGGCGACGTTTATGCAGAACCGGCCTTCGGAAGGATTCTGACAACCGCGCCTTACAGAGGAAAGGGGCTTGGTAAGAAGTTATTGGAAGTGGGCATTAAATATGCCTATCAAAAATATCCGAACTGCTCGATTAAGATGTCTGCTCAACTTTACCTTGAAAAATTCTATCAAAATTATGGGTTTGTAAAAACTTCAGAGCCCTATGACGAAGATGGTATTCCTCATATCGATATGTTGCTTCAAAAACAGACTGATCACTCTCGTCTTAATGCAAATTTATAGGGAACGTTTATACAGAAAGCGAAGCGGCGACAATCCAATCCGTTTCAAATCTTTTCCGCCATCCGTAAGCCGCAGATGCGGAGCTAACAACGAAAAACGTGTAATCCGCGCCGTTAGCAATGACGAGCGCGAGATTATTGTCGTATATGAGCAACGACATGGGGGCGAGCAGATGTTTGGGAACTGCCCTGAATTCAAAA
>CAZQOE010000082.1:0-7828 GCA_964594935.1 uncultured Rhodospirillaceae bacterium
AGGATTATCTCGGTTTGAGGATGCTTGAGTTTGTGCATAACTACTGAAAATGGGTTTTTGGAGTAACAGATGGCTTTGAAAAATACGTCCTTGAGCTTACGCCAACTTATTATGTCTGATCTTGACAGGATTTCCGTACGCCATAGGGGCGGCTTGTGGCCCCTTTATTACGTGGTTACGATACCCGGATTTTCGACGGCTTTTCTTCACCGCTTGTCGCATTATTTCTATGAAAAAGGATTCTGGGGAAGGCATTTGGGCCACTTTTTTTGGCATTTGAATTATTTTCTGCACTCGTGCGATATTTCGCCTTGCGCGGAGATAGGGACGGGGCTTTTTATTCCTCACCCCGTTGGAATTGTTATAGGCGCAGCAAAGATAGGAAATAGTTTTACGGTTTATCACAACACGACAATTGGACTTAGAGCCGCATTGGGGGGGGAGGAATGTCGGAATTTATACCCTGTTGTGGGGGATGACGTTGTTCTTTCCGCAGGGTCTTTAGTTCTTGGACCGATTAGGGTTGGTAATAAGGCCAAAGTAGGATCTAATGCTGTTGTTCTAATCAATGTGCCTGATGATGCGACTGCTGTCGGTGTTCCTGCAAGAATATTGTCAGGTAAAAATTAGATGCAGTTTAAGCTCCTTAAAAAAAACCAGGATAGATTTTTGAACGTCGGTCTTCGGATGTTGCCCATGGCGGCGAAGATGGTTTTGACGCTGTACATGGGGCGTTATTTTTCGCTTTCCGAAATGGGTGTTTACGGCCTTGTTATCGGCGCCGTTCTGATTTTGAGCGTCGTGATGGGGCAGGATCTGGTTTACGTCGTTTCCCGCGATATCGTCGGCAACGATCCCGCGACGCAGCTTCATAAAATGCGCGATCAGGCGGTTTATTACATTTTGAATTTCGTGGTTCTCGGCTTCCTTATGTTCGGTGCGGCTGCGACGCACAGCATCGATATTTCTCCGCAAATTCTTTTATATACGTTTATTTTGACCGTTTTCGAGTGCATGGGGTCCGTGACGTACGCCAACCAGAATTCGATGAACCAGCAAATTCAGGCCAATGCTTTGTTTTTTATTCGCGCCGGTTTGTGGGTGATTCCTCTGATTGCTTTGTGCGTGATTTCGCCGGAGTTGCGCACGGCGGATACTGTTCTTGTCTTTTGGATCGGCGGATCGGCTTTGAGCCTTTTGGCGCTTTTGTGGTGTTGGCGCGGTATGCCGTGGCGAGAGGTCTTTTGGCGGCCCATCAATTGGGGGTGGATTACCAGGGGTCTCAAGAAAAGCTGGCTTATCTGGCTTGGCATGATCGGGTTGACTTGCGGGATGTTCGTCGACCGTTTTGTCGTCGAACATTATTTGTCAATCGAGAACGTCGGCGTTTTGACTTTTTATTTTTCGTTTACGAACGCTTTGTTGACATTGATGCTCAGCGGCGTTTCCGCTTTTGCGACGCCGCGGCTGATTCAGCACCATCGCAACAACGCTCATGCGGAGTTTTTGTCCGAAGCCTGGCAGGCGCGCAAGCAGATTGCCGTGAGCGCCGGCGTCATCGCCGTTCTGCTTGGCGTTGCCGTTCCGATACTAGGGCATTTTTTGGGGCGCGAGGCCTTTGTTTCAAACGCGCCCGTGTTCTGGATGATGCTTGCGGGCACGTTTTTGCGCGCCAACTCCGACATCCTAAACAATATTCTTTACGCCCAACATGAGGATCGCGCGATTTGGCTGGGCAATATGCTGTTTTTGATACCGGCGCTCGGGGGCAACTTATTGTTTGTTCCGCTCTTTGATTTTAACGGCATCGGCATCAGCTCGATTATCGCATCGGCATTTATTCTGGCGTGGCGTTGGCATTTCGCCAAGCGCGCGGCTTTGGCGAAGAGGCGATGATGATTTCTTCCGGGAAGCCGCAAAGAAGCGTTTTTATCATCGCACACGGCATAGACGGCGGTATTGCCCCCTTGGCCAGCACGTTGGCGTGCGGCTTAAAAGACAAGGGCTGGCAAAGCGCGGTCAGGTATGTCGGGCGGCCCGCCGCATCCAAATTTGTTTCCGTCGATCAAAAAAGGGGCGTCGATAGCGCCGTTATCGTTACGGGGAGGGCGCGGTCGGTTGCTGAAGCGTTTGGCCTTTTGTTTTCGCTTTTTTCAATAGCAAGGGCCGTGCGGAAAAACAGGCCTTCGGTCGTTGTTTTCGGGGGGTTTATTCCGGCCCTGATTTATCCTTTGTTTTTGCGTCTTGTGACGTCCGCAACTTTTGTGTTTTGGGATCACGCTCCGCAGAATACGTTTTTGGCTGTTAAAAAAATTCTTTTTCCCCTGCCGCTTGCCTGCATCGACCGCATTGTCAGTATTTCGAACAGCACAGCGGCGGCTTTGACGAAATACTTCGGCATTCCGCAGAGCAAGATAACTTTTATTCCGAACGGCATTGATCCCGGCAGGTGGGCTGTTCTTCCTTCCCCGCCGGATATATCGAAGCTGCGCATCATCATGCCTGCGCGGCTTGATTTGAACCAGAAAGACCAGCCGACGCTTATTCGCGCCGCGGCCTTGCTGCGCGAAAAAGGAAGTGACGTTGAGTTGACGCTCGTCGGGTCGGGGATTGACGAGCCCGTCATTCGTAAGGTCGTGCAAGAGTGCAGGGCTTCCAAATTCGTGCATTTGATCGGACATTCCGACGACGTGACTGCGTTGGTCGCCGCTCATAACGTTCTTTGTCTTTCGACGAAGTTCGAGGGGCTTCCCACCGTCCTTATCGAAGGCATGATGGCGCGCCGCGCGGTTGTGGCGTCGCGCGTCGAAGGATGCAGGGACGTTATAAGGGATAAGGAAAACGGGTTTTTGTTCGAGGCGGGTTCGGCGCAAGATTGCGCCGATACATTGAGCGAATTGCAGCGTTATCCCGAGCTTGAGAATATCGTGAACTTCGCGCATCAGGAGGCGATACGCCTTTATTCGCCGACGTCAATGATTGGCGCGTTTGAAAAGGCCATTTCGCAAGATTAAGAAAACGCCGCAACCCTTTGTCAGAAGACGATAAACAGCCTATTCAGGCAAGGGCGTTCCGCACGGACGCGGCAGGAGATTTTCCTTCAAGCGCCGGATAACGCGTTGCGCGACCGTTTTCCAAAACTGGAAAGGCGCTTTGAAGAGACACAATATCGCTCCCGTATATTTTCGCGCGTCGAGATTTTCGCGGACTTGATGGAATGAAATCATCGCGTCGATTCCGCGTCCGCGCCGCGCCATAAGCCGGCGCTGAAGAGGGGTCATTTGCGCGTCATGCTTTTCGGTAAAATGCCGATGAATGTTTTGAGACAGCTCGTAATTATAGCGGCTGCGGCGTTCATGCGCCCATTGGCGGGATATGGTGCCGAAGGGCACGATATAGTAGTAGAGAGGGTCGTCGACAATGACGCCTTTACCTCCCGCCATGAAATAATCAAGCAGGACGTAGAAATCTTCGCCAAAACGCGCGGGTTCGTAATAGTCGAGTTTATGCGCGCGGATAAAGCCGGCCCGAAAAACGGGAAGCAGCATGCCGTAGTCAAAAGCGGCGGTCGAATTTGATCCCTTCAAGAAATCGTCAAGGCCTATGACTTTTTCCTCGCCGCGCGCGGGAAAGGCCGTGCCGATGCAGGCATGGGCCTTGATATCGACCTGCACATGGTTGCCGCCCGCCATGTCGACGCCGTGTTTTTCGGCGGCATTGATAAGCCGCTCAAGGCGCGTCGGCGCGTACCAGTCATCGGAATCAAGGAACGCTATCCATTCGCCCTTTGCCTTCGCCCGCGCGAAGTTCATGGCGCAAGACTTGCCGCGGTTTTCGGGCAACCGAAACGCATGCACGCGGGAATCCTGCTTTTCAAAAGATTGGGCAACGGCAAAAGTTCCATCCGGAGAGCAATCGTCGATGACAATAATTTCTATATTGCGTTCGGTTTGGGCCTGCGCCGACCGGATAGCCTTGGCCAGCGTCGCTTCGGCGTTATAGGCCGGTATAATTACCGTTGCGCGGGGCGCTTTTGCCGGTTGCGCTTGAACATTGCTTTCCTGCACTGAAAAAACCATTCCCTTTTTTCCTCTACCTTAACATGCGGATATTGTGCATATTATCGGGTTCGTTCAAGCGCAATTATGCGATTTCGACGAGTGGAGCCGGAAATGGCGGGCCGTTCAACGAGTAACTTGGTTATGAGGGCGATAAAGGATCTGGCCTTGGGTGTTTTGCGGCAGATTTTCTTTTTGTTCGCCAAGCCGTTGTCCAAGGAGGATTTTCGGGGATCCTTTCTTATCATCGCGCCACATCCAGACGACGAGACTTTGGGGTGCGGCGCGGCGATTATGCGGGCCAGAAAGGCCGGATGCCACGTTCGGGTCCTCATCGTTACCGATGGCCGCGCGTCAAGCCAATCCGCGGTAATTTCGCCGGATGAGCTTGTGGCCATGAGGCATGTCGAGACGGAGCGGGCTTGCCGCGTTTTAGGCGTGAGTTCGGAAAACATTATCTTCCTGAACTTCACCGACGGAAAAATTGAAGACAAGGTCGACGCTGTGGCAGCAGAGCTGGAGATTGTCGTCAGGCAGATGAAGCCGGACAAGATTTTTTCTCCGTATGGGATCGATGGACACGCCGACCATCGAGCCGTCGCCGCCGCCGTCGATGTTCTGGCCAAGCGGGGAGTCCTGACAGGGCCTGTTTATGAATATCCGATCTGGTTTTGGCCGTGGACCGCCTTGAACCATGCCTTCCGGCCTTCACGGCTTTGGTGGTTGAGATGCGTTTCCTCCGACGGTTTTTTGGACAGGAAAAGGGAGGCTATCGACGCATACAGGTCCCAGCGGGTTAACCTTACGGGTGAAAAAAACTGGTGGACTCTTGAGGACAGGTTTTTGTCGCACTTCCTGCAACCCTATGAACTGTATTTTGAAAAGCCTAGTTCAAGGATCAAGCATTCCGCGTAGCCATGACGCCTGATTTTTGCCTTGAATCTAATTTTATTGGAAAAACAATAGGTTTTCGACTAAAACCATTTGCCTGACTTTGGCAGGTTGCTTATAGCACTTAATCGATTATTAAAGAGTGTAGTCAATTGTGTCATAGTTCGAATTGGCAGGGAGAAAGCTTGTGGGACATCGGCTGAATAAATTTGTGGTTTTTGCGCTTGGCGGCGCGCTTTTGACTTTTGGCGGTTGCTCTTCTTTTAACGAGTATGCGCCCGTCAGCGAAATTCAAGCGGGTGTGCCGGAGGCTTCCAAAGCCGGTTATCGTATCGGCGCCGGCGACGAACTTGAAATTAAATTCTTTTTCACGCCGGAACTGAACGACAAGATGACCGTTAGGCCAGACGGAAAGATTTCGCTTATGTTCGCGCAAAAAGTCCAAGCCGAAGGGTTGACCGTCGACGAGCTTGCGGCGAACATCCGCACGTTGTACGCAAAACACGTCAAACAGCTTGATTTTGTCGTGACAGTTCGCGCTTTTGCCAGCCACAAGGCTTATGTCGCCGGAGAAGTCACGAAACCCGGCCCCGTCGCTTTGACGGGAACCGAGACGCTATTGCAGGTATTGGCGAATGCCGGTTGGGCTAATGAAGATGCATGTGAAGAGATCGTCGTATTGCGTCGTCCCGATGCCACGCAACAGGAAAAGTTGTACAAGATCGATATTACCGACATTACAAGCGGTTCGGATATGTCGAAGAATATCATTATCAAAGCGGGCGATATTATTTTAGTCCCGCCGTCCGGCATTGTTTCCGCCGACCGTTGGGTTGACAAAAATATCAGGAAGTTGCTGCCGTTTAATATGAACGCGGGTGCGGCTTACAATATCAACCCGGCCAATAACAATTAATTTTTCTGTTTTTGCAATTTTTGCCGAGCCATTATTTTTGGCATTCGGGAGAGCGCGATGTTTAAGTCGATAGCAGCGGTACTAACCGAAAAGCTCACGTTTGAACGGCCTTCGACAAAGGTTCATGTTGACGAAGTGGACGGCGTTCGCGGCTGGACGGCTTTGGATATCGTCGTCTTTCACGCGTTTTGGGAAACGTTCGGCGTCGCCTTTCCGGCCATTCGGAATTCGTTTTCCGATTTCTGGATGAACGGCATTTTTACGGTCGACGTTTTCTTTCTTATGTCCGGCATGTCGCTTAGCATTTCCTATTTTGCGGGCGGGGGCAGGACTGCCGTCGAAAAACTGGCGATCAAAAGATATGCCCGTCTTTTTATTCCTATTTTCTCGTCGTGTTTTATCCTTTTCCTTCTTTATCATGCGGGGTTGATTTTCAATGCCCGCGCCAGCGAGATTGTGAACAGGCCGGACTGGTTCGGGGCGTGGCTTTTGTATCCGCTTGATTTTCTTTATATGCTTAAATACTCGCTGTTTTCTGTCTTTGTTGCGAACGATCCTCCTACCGCCGTGAATCCTTTTCTTTGGACGATGCGGATCGAGCTGTTGGGGTCGTTTCTGATTTTTATCCTGCTTTGGATTTTGGCGGATTCCAGATATTTGCGTTTGTGGCTTCTGGGGTCGTTTATTCTTTGCGCGGCCATACCCAACAAATCCGTAAATTCCTTATCGTGTTTTATTGCGGGCGCGGGACTTGCCGACATCGCCGCGCACGGAGGATTTAAGTACCTGCAAAAGACATATGCCCGCTATTTTATTTGGGGAGTCTTTTTTGCCGTCGGGCTCAGCGAAGTGTTTTTTAAATTCGTTTCCAGCGGCGGCAAGCATGTGGCCGCGGTTGCGCTGCTGTGGGCTGTTTTTTCGAATAAGACGTCTAACGATTTCTTTACAAACCGCGTGTCGCGGTTTCTCGGGAAAATCTCGTTTTCGATTTATCTGGTGCAGTTGCCCGTCATTATGTCCGTTTCGTCATGGGCCATCATATACGTCCATGACCATGATATGCTGAATTTGGGCACGGCGCTCGCAATTGCGACGGGGACCGTTACACTTTCCATCATCGGGGCCGTTCTGTTCAATCCCGTGGAAGTATTCACAAAATACAGCGGGAACAAGCTCGTCCAGTATGTCATGCCCGTGACGACAAAGGTGCTGGCGCGGTTCAGGGCTTAGCGTTTACAAGTTCTGTTTCAGCCATAGCCCGACCCTGTTCAGAGCCGAACCTCCGCCGTGAAGCGATCGCATATTGAACGACGTCGCGCTGCTCGACGCCAATTCCGGCTGCATCGCTATGGCAAGCAGGCCCGCCGTTGTGGCGAATGCCGGTCCGGACGTTGATTCGGCGAGGCCCGTAAAAGCGCTTGCAGCGCTTCGGCTGCTTTGCGTCGAGGGCCTTGCCACGCGCAACGGCCTTCCGAGGCGCACCTGTTTATCGAGCGTTCGTTGCGCCAGTTCGCGCACACCCGGAAGCTGGGATGCGCCGCCTGTCAGGACAACGCGTCGTCCCGCTATCTCGCTGAAGCCGCTTTTATCCATCCGGCCACGGACAAGTTCGAATATTTCCTCGAGGCGCGGCTGAATAATGCGGATAAGGTGCGATTTAGGCAGATGGTTCGCGTTTTCGGGCTCTTCTTCGCCGACAAGGGGAACCGCGATGCTTTCGCGGTCGTCCATCGGGCTTTGAAAGGCATTACCGTATAGCGTTTTAAGCCTTTCGGCTTGAGCCACCGACGTTGTCAACCCGCGCGCGATGTCGTTGGTGACATGCGCGCCGCCCAGAGGGATGCCGCCCGCGTAGATGACGTTGCCGTCGAAAAAGACGGCGTAGCTGGTCGTGCCCGCGCCCATATCGATAATAAGACTGCCTAAATCCATTTCGTCTTCAACGAGACAGGCAATGCCGCTA
>CAZQOE010000083.1:0-5820 GCA_964594935.1 uncultured Rhodospirillaceae bacterium
GGATTACGGATAAGCCGGAAGATAATAGCGTAGATTCGGGCTCAAAGTGAAACTACACACTCCATAGACTACTTTTTTGTGCCCATTTGTATCAGTATGTTCCGCCCCGCTTATTAGGCAAAACTTAGGCAAAAAATAAAAAAGCCGCCCTGGAAGGCGGCAATTTTATTGGTTTAATTGGCGTCCCCTACGGGATTCGAACCCGTGTTACTACCGTGAAAGGGTAATGTCCTAGGCCTCTAGACGAAGGGGACGCGTTTGTTAAAAGTCTCTCGGCTTTTCTCCTAATGCACATAACGCGTTATGATAATCAGGAAGAGCCGTTTCTTAAGGGGGCAACTGTTAGACGACCTTCGCCCTTGAATCAAGCAGGATGTTTAATTTCACACGTTTTGATTAAGAGAGTCCTAAACGGGAAAACCAAGGGTTTATAAGCCTGTTTCAGTCTTTTCCCTTTAAAATCCGGCCTTCGGCCTTGGCCGCTTTTTTCAGCACATAGGCCATTTTCTTCGCGGCAAGCTCGCGTATTTCGGCATTGCCTGTCGAGGCCGGAGCCTGAAAAACGACTTCCGTACCCGTCTCGGCGTCAATGGCGCTGACGCGCAAGGCAGTCCCAATGCGCTGTATTTCCATCAAGATTTCGTTCGAAGCCATGCCTAATTCTATTGGTTTTCTTTTGCCGCCGCAAGCAAGTTAGGATAAACATATGCGGTGAAACAGGAGGAAATCCATGGCATCCGAAGTCCAATTCGAAACGCGCGGTTCTGTTCTAATCATCACGTTCAACCGTCCGGATAAAGGCAACGCCCTGACGACATCCATGGCGAAAGAGCTTGCCGAAAAGCTCAAAGCCGTCGCGGAGGACAGGTCGCTTCGCGCCGTTCTTCTCCGCGGTGCCGGTGCCAACTTCATGGACGGCCACGATATGACGGGCTTCACGGGCGACACTAACGCCGTTCAGGAACAAATTTTTCTGCGCGTGCAATTTTTCTTTGCCGCCATTCGCGAACTTCTGGCGATGGAAAGGCCGGTCATCGCCGCCGTCGATGGCCGGGTATCGGGGGCAGGGCTCAGCCTGATGTTGGCCAGCGATCTTGTCATCGCGACCAAACGCGCCGTTTTCAGCGCCGCTTTTATGCATCACGCCATGATCCCCGACGGTGGAGCGACTTTCTTCCTGCCGCGCAAAGTCGGCATGGCGCGCGCCAACGAGCTTTTGCTTTTGGGATTGGATCTTGACGCCGACAAAGCGGAAAAATGGCGCATGACCAACAAAACCGTCGAAAACGACAAGCTCGAAGCCGAAGCCTTGGCTTGGGCCGAAAAAATCGCCAGCGGCCCGACCCGCGTTTTGGGCGCCACCAAGCGGCTTATCAACAAAGCGTTCGAGCAGGATTTAAACACCCAGCTCTCGCAAGAAGCCACGACGTGGACCGCCGTTTCCCGCACCTTCGACTTCAAGGAAGGCATGAAAGCCTACGTGGCGAAGCGCGATCCGAAATATACAGGGGCCTAAGCGTTAATTTATTGCCGCGAGAACCTCTTGATGCCGCCGCGTCATTCGGCTAAAGACGCGGGACTGAAAAATCAGGGAATTTCATAATGACTGAAGAAAATAACCAGAATCCAATTCAAACCGACGCCGTTGTTATCGGCGCCGGACCTTCGGGACTGTTCGCGGTGTTCGAACTCGGCATCAACGACATCAAATGCCACCTGATCGACATTCTCGATCGCGCGGGCGGCCAATGCGCCGAATTATATCCCGAAAAGCCGATTTACGACATTCCCGCCGTTCCTATTTGCACAGGCTCCGAATTGACCGAACGCCTGCTCGAGCAAATCAAGCCGTTTCATCCCGTTTTCCACTTCGGGCAAATGGCCGAAAGCCTGAAAAAGCTTCCCGACGGCAAATGGCGCGTGACGACCGACGCCGGAACCGTCATCGACGCGAAAATTATTGTCGTTGCGGCTGGCGGCGGCAGCTTTACGCCCAAGCGCCCGCCCATCAAGGAAATCGAAAATTACGAAGGCAAATCCGTTTTCTACGCCGTTCGCAAGAAAGACCAATTCAAAGGAAAAAACCTTGTGATCGCGGGGGGAGGGGACTCGGCGCTCGATTGGGCTCTCAATCTTCAGCCGATCGCGAAACGCATAACGCTCATCCACCGCCGCAGCGAATTTCGCGCCGCGCCCGACAGCGTAAGCAAAATGCGCGCTTTGGTGGCGGCGGACCAAATGGATCTGGTCATCGCCAACTTTACCGAAATCAAGGGAACCAACGGGCAGGTCAGCAGCATTATGCTCATTGACGACGCCAAAAACGTGACGGAACGTCCCTGCGACGCCATTCTCGCTTTTTACGGCCTGACGATGAAGCTCGGCCCCGTCGCCAACTTCGGCCTGAATTTGCACGAAAACCTGATTCCGGTGAACACGGCGGACTTTGAAACCAGCGAACCGACGGTCTTTGCCATTGGCGACATCAACACATACCCAGGCAAAATGAAGCTTATTTTATCGGGATTCCATGAAGCGGCCTTGATGGCGCGGAAAGCTTTCACCTATATTCATCCTGACAAGCGGTATCGTTTCCAGTATACGACCTCAAGCAGCGACATTCAGGGCAAGCTTGGCGTCGGAAAAAACGCGTCATAAACCCAAAAAAGGCGGAACACGACCATGAAAATCTACCTGACCGACATGCAAGGCAAAGAGCACGAACTTCAGGCGACCGAAGAATGGACGCTGATGGAAATTATCCGCGAAGGCGGCGTTCCCATTCTGGCGCAATGCGGCGGATCGTGCGCCTGCGCGACGTGCCACGTCTATATCGATCCGGCGTGGAAAGCCAAGCTTCCGGAACCCAATGAAGAGGAAGTCGGCATGTTGGACGGCGCTTTCGACGTGACGCCGGACTCGCGTCTGGCCTGCCAGATTGTGTTTACCAAGGACTTGGACGGTTTAAAGGTTAAGTTAGCCGCCGGTTCCGTTTAACACGCAAATCAGCTTATTAATTGCGTTTTAAGGCGCGAAAGTATTTATTATGTTTTTATAAATACGTCCTCGCCTGTATCCTTGCGCGCGTTAGGTTCAACAAAGGTGTGCGTAATGGGAAGTCTGCGAGAAACCTTTTCTTATGGCAAAAATATTCTTTTATATGGTCGTGACGCAATAGAAGCGCGGCGTATCGTTAATTACATAGGGGAACACCCCAACCCTGTCTGCCGCGTCGCTCAGTTGCGCGCCAAGCTGAATAATGACAAAAAAATCAGTGCTGCTGAAAAATTGATGTATGAAAGAATCCTTGTCCGCATGGCCCAAGCGCTGCCCGAAAAGCCCAATGGATCTTCGCAAAGTGTTCCGGCCTTAATCGGAATCATTGCCGATGCGAAGGGGCGTCCCGTGTTTGAAGAAGACGCGACCTTGGCATTAATGCATACGATAAAAGAGTTACCCTTGGAAAAACGCATGAGAGCGTTAGTCCAAGCCGCTTGCGGATCGCGCCCAGACAACCCCTTAAGATCACAAGCTCTGAACGAATTTTTGGATCTTGCCAATACCCGCCAAGAATATGCCGAACAAAATGGTTCTTTTAAACGGCGCATAAAGCTCTTCGAGGAAACAAGAGATTTTATTAATCATACGAGAGAAGCAAGCGGACCCAGCTCTAAATCTGTGAAGAAAAGAATCGACAGCGAACTCAAAATTCTGCGGGATCGTGAATTATCGTCTTCGCCCAAAAGGCCTCAGCTAGGCAAGGCGGCAAGGGCGGCATCTCCCGACGCGGCGAACGTGTAATTCCAACCGATTATAACTACCTATTTTTAGCTGATATTTTCCCTTTACAGCCCATAATGGGTAGTTTATTGTCTAAAAGCGGTAGTTAAAAACGCCGCACGTTAAAGGCCAATATTAGTCGAGATATTTCTGAGAAAATTATTGGAGCCTGTTTTTATGAACAGCAAGGCAGTCAGCTTCAGCGACTTGGAATTCAGTGATCTTGAAGACCACTTCGGGTTGGACAATGCGCGCATCATTATACGCACGCTGGAGCAATTCGAAGGAATACCCGAACGCCACGTCGCCGAACTTTCGTTCGAAGACAGGCTGAACAATGTGATGTTGACGATGAAAGACAACATTCGTTACCAGACGAGGCATTAGATACAAATCATGACTTATGAGGATCTACAAAAACGGTATGGTATGCATGTGGCGCAACGAATACGCCGCGAACTAACGCCGCTAGAATTAAACTCCATAGATATTGATTCCTTACCGGAATGGCTTGAAGCCAGAGCGGAATCCATTCACGAGGAATATGCCCGCCTTTTAAGCAACCCTTTGGCCGTCCCAGAAAAAGTACCATCCGAAACGGGGCGGGCTTGCCGCCGTTGGCGTGAAGCGGAAGATTTGGCCTATCTTGTCGCCGTTGCCGATGACGTCGGCTTAAACGCCCGCGCTGTCTAATCCCTGCTTTTATTCAAATTTTCAATCGGCTGGCGCAATATTCCCGAACTATTGTAAGGTATTACCAAAGCCGAATCTTGTATCCTGAGTTTCCTCTCCCATGCTCGTCGACTCCCATTGCCATCTCGATTTTCCTGCGCTCGCCAAAATCCGCGAGGACGTCATGGCGCATGCCCGCGCGGCGGGAATCGGACGCCTTGTCAATATCTGCACGGGCCGACGCGAGTTCGATGTCCTCAAAAAAACGGCGGAGGCTTATGAGGAGGTTTACTGCTGCCTTGGCATCCACCCGCATCATGTAAGCGAGGAGGGGGAAAATATTCCCGAAGAAGACCTTGTCAAAGCGACTATGCACCCGAAGGTCATCGGTATTGGCGAAACGGGACTGGAATATTTCTATAAACATGCATCTCCTGAAGCTCAGGAAAGCAGTTTTCGCCGCGCGATCCGCGCCGCAAAGGAAGCGCGGCTCCCCGTCGTCATCCACAGCCGCGACGCCGAAGAAGACACGCTTCGCATATTAAAGGACGAAAACTGCACCTGCGGCGTTCTTCATTGCTTCAGTTCGCGCCGCGTTTTGGCGGAAGAGGGGCTTAAAATGGGCCTTTATATCTCCGTGTCCGGAATCCTGACATTCAAGAAATCAGAAGATTTGAGGGCCGTTATCCGCGATGTTCCGCTCGATCGGCTTCTTGTCGAAACGGATGCGCCGTTCTTGGCGCCCGAGCCATACCGCGGCAAAATCTGCGAGCCCGCCTATGTTGTGAAAACAGCGGAAAAACTCGCCGAGATAAAAGGCGTCAGCTTTGACGAAATAGCGCGTCAGACAACTGAAAACTTCTTCCGTTTATTCACAAGATGCCCATCGGGAGCATAAGCAATGAAAGTTACTGTCTTAGGATGCGGTTCGTCAGGCGGAGTCCCTCTTATCGGAGGCCTCTGGGGCAAATGCGACCCGAAAAACCCGCGTAACCGCCGCACGCGCGTTTCCATTCTTGTCGAAGACGAAGAAACGACGCTTCTTGTCGATACGTCTCCTGATATGCGCCAACAGCTCTTGGGATGCGGGCTGAAAAAACTCGACGCGGTGCTTTTTACGCACGCGCATGCCGATCATTGCCACGGCATCGACGAATTGCGCAGCGTCAATTGGTTGACGCAAAAACCCATCGATATTTACGCCGATTCTATGACGATGCTCGAACTGAACAACAGGTTCGGCTACATCTTCCGGGGGTCGGGAAAAGGAAATTTCTTCAAGCCCTCCGTCGTTCCGCACGAAATATCAGGCGCGTTCACGGCGAAAAGCATCGACGTTCTGCCGTTCTACCAAAACCACGGAACAAT
>CAZQOE010000083.1:5847-7816 GCA_964594935.1 uncultured Rhodospirillaceae bacterium
GCTTCCGCTTTGGCAGTTTTGCCTATTCGACGGATGTCCGCGACTTTGACAGCGATGCCGTCGCAGCGCTGCGGGGCATTAAGACGTGGATTTTGGATTGCGTCCGCGAGGAAGACCACCCGACACATCTGACGCTTTCCCAAGCGCTGAAATGGGTTGAGACGGTGAAGCCTGAACGCGCTTTTTTGACCCATCTGAGCCATAAGATGGATTACGAAACACTGCTTAACACTCTTCCATCGGGTATATTGCCCGCCTACGACGGGTTGGTGATCGAATGCTAGAGATAAAGAACCCAAAGACACTTCGTTACGCGGCAATGAGTGTCTTGGGGTTTCTTTTTATCGTCGTTTTGCTCACGTTCCGCGATTACGGCGTGACGTGGGACGAAGAACTCCAAAGCCAGTATGGCTTTGCCATCGCCGATTACTACCTTTCCGGTTTTAAGGACACACGTTACGCCCAGATTTTTAATCTTTATCTTTATGGCGGAACGTTCGACGGACTGGCGGCCTTTATAGATTTAATCACGCCGCTCGACATCTATGACTCGCGGCATCTTTTAAACGCGATGTTCGGCCTTTTGGGATTATGGGGGACATGGAAACTGGGACGGTTTCTTGGCGGCGAAGTCGTGGGCCTTTTGGCGCTTATTTTGTGCGCGCTGATCCCTTCATACTACGGACATATATTCAATAATCCTAAAGACGTTCCCTTCGCGGCAGGCATCGTATGGACGATTTATTATATGTCGCGCAGCTTCAAAAAACGCGAATGGTTCACGCTGATAAAATTGGGGCTTGTTGCCGGATTTACGTTGGGCGTCAGGGTAGGGGGCGTCATGGTTTTCGCCTACTGGCTTGTTCCGATGATGGGGCCCGCCCTGCTTCCTTTCCTTCGCAAAAGGAAAAGGAACATGAAAACACTTCGCGCAGCGGCCAAGGAGATGACTAAACGCGGATGGAGAATAGTCCTGCCGGTAAGCCTTATTGCCTACGCCGTTATGCTGTTTTGCTGGCCATGGGCGCAGCAAAACCCGATACTAAATCCCTACAAAGCTTTGTGTGAATTCAGCGACTTCCCGCAGGACGTTGAAGTGCTTATCGAGGGAAACATCTGTCGTTCGACGCAATTGCCGTGGACTTATGTTCCTCTCTATTTTGGCATTCAGTTACCTGGGTTTTTCCTTTTTTTATTGGCTTCCTCCGTCGTGTTTTTCAAGAAAATCTGGAAACCCATGCTTTTTGAGCAGAAACAAAGTTTAACTCTTGTTCTGATGATGTCGCTCATTCCCGTTCTTTATGCGACGCTAGGACATCCTGCGCTTTACGACACCGTAAGACATTTTATGTTTGTCATTCCTCTGGCGTCCGTCGTAGCGGCGTTAGGCGCACGAGGGCTTTATACATGGAGCCTGAGCCGTACCAGAAAAAAACGCTATAAACGCGCCATTACGATTGGTCTTTGTATTGTTTTGCTCATGGCGAGCATAATGCAGATCGTCATGATGGCGCGGCTGCACCCTTATGAATATATTTATGCAAATATATTCGCAGGAGGCGTCAGAGGGGCCTACGGACGTTACGAACTGGACTATTGGGGCTCGTCGTTTAAGGAAGCCGCCGAAAAGATACAGGATTTTGTGGACAAGGAAGGCGGCGTACCTGCGGGAAAGATCTATAGAGTTGCCATTTGCGGCCCGCGCTCGTCGGCCACGATCTATCTGCCGCCCAATTTCAGGCCTGTGATCGCCAACGAGCCGGCTGAATTCTTTCTCTCGACGACCCGGTGGATGTGCCAGAACATGAGGCCCGGGATAGAAATTCTCCGTATCGAACGCATGGGGGCGCCGTTGAGCGTCGTCAAGGACCTGCGCAACGGGTTTGAGTACTACGAAGGAAACAGCCGCCTTAAGAAGTCTGAATAACAACACCTGATGAGCCCCCTGTTTTAGCCCCATGATTTAACA
>CAZQOE010000084.1:0-7720 GCA_964594935.1 uncultured Rhodospirillaceae bacterium
GGAGACCATGAGGAGGGAGCAAGACACATTGATTTTGTTTAACATTCATCGTGTTGTTTGTAAAAGCCAGAATTAACCAAACATCGATGTTGACCCCCTTTCTTCGGATTGCGATTATAGTTAGCGCATTTTATTCATTTAACGGAGAATTATCATGGAGGGAAATTTCAGCACCAAGGTTGTCCTGCAAGGTTATGCTGATTTTATGGCCGAGAATGATTTCGGCGACGCCCGTTTCTATGAAAACCTTCCTCCCGATGACATGCCGATCATTATTGGCAAGTTCCTTTCCGTACATACGAAAAAAGATCTTGCGCTTGCTTGCTCCCTTACCGACAATTTCAGCACGCGTTATTTCGGTTCTTTTGAGGACAAGAGCCGTTTTGCATCCCTTCACGTCAAATGCGCCCAAGAGGCGTTCAATCAGCATGAACCTGGTGTGGCAACTTTTATGGCCATAAGGGCGGGCACCCTTTTTGGTATCAGGAACGATTCCGGGAACAAGCAAGCCATGGAAACAAAGAATGAAGTCATCCAAGTTTTCCATAAGATTTTTGAAACGGAAGGTAGTGATTTTGGTTTTGTAGCGGCGCGGTATCTTAATATCCTCGATCCGCACCCCCAAGGCCGCACGCCAGAAAGCGATCGGCGCATAACCGGAGAAAAAGGCGTTCGGGATCATTTTTCCAACAATCACAAATAACCCTAAAGAGAGAGGGACATTATGAGCAGGAATACTGATATTAGTATTGGCATTTTATCTCTTGGCGTCGCATTGGTAGCTTTTGCCGACGCCGCTGCTGAAGTTGGTTCCGTAAAAATACTTGCGGCGACGGCGGGAACTCTGGCTCTTGCGGGCGGGATATTAGCCATAGGCAGCGGGCTTAATAAACCCAGTTGCGGCTAGTATCCTTTGCCATCGTCAAACGGCGCAGCCAACAGCTCCGTCATCGCGCGGAAGCAAAAACGCATCCGCTTTTCTTAATGTTGATTCATTCAGTTTGTATGAAAGTAATTAACCTTAATTTGATGTTGAAAAGAAGCGCGGGATATTGTGAAATCGCTGCATTCAAAAAAATGATTTAGAGGCGAGCCATGTTTGAAGCCAGTATCGCGACGGAATACAATAAATTCCTATTCAGCTGCGGCGTCGAAAAGTGCGACCTGAGCGGTAAAGACATGGACGCGATCAAAAAGTCCTATGCCGCCGCTCAAAAAAATCACGATCTTGACGGGCTCTTCCGCAACCTGCGCGAAGCCGTAAGAAGAAGCCTGTTAATACGGTGTTCTCCGGAAGCTGCGGAGGAATCCGAAGCCTTGTTCGTTTTTTTGATTAAAGAGACTCCGGTCGTGACGAATTTGTTGCTTTCCCACCATACAAAACAGGGATTGGGCAAGGCCTGCGCTTTGGTGGACGATCTTAATCGGCTGAATGTCTTTTCTCCGGATGTCGGCGGTATCTGTGCCGCAGCGCATATCAGCTGCGTGCGCGAAGCGGCAGAGCAAAAGGAATTTTACACGGGCCTTTGGCACGGAAAGTGGGCAAGCTCGATTTCAAAAGAAATAATCAGGGCGGACGGGCAGGGAGAGAATAAGTTAACCTGGGAATTGCAAGAAAACGCGGCAGAAGCCCTTTTCGGTCTTGCTCAAAAAGCGGAAGAAAGCGGAAAATCAAGAATAGCCAAAAAAGCTTTATACATCGCCTCGTCCTGCACAAAGGTTGATAGCCCCCTCTATTATAGGGTGCAAAGAGCCAAGACGGGAAATTGGCCGGTGCCGGACAGGAAACCAAGCCGCCCGATAGAAAAACCCACCGTAAGGGATACCACTCCTTCCGATCGCTAGTTCTTATCGAACAGCGCCACCAATTGTTCCGTCATCACGGGCGCAAGCTGCTCGCTGTCCGTAATCGTCACGGCGCGGCGATAGGTGCGCGTCACGTCGTGCCCGATGCCGATGGCCGCCAATTCGATATCCGTGTGGTTCTCGATCCATTGGATGACGGCGCGCAAATGCTGCTCAAGATAATTTCCGGGATTGGTCGAAAGAGTGGAATCGTCAACCGGCGCGCCGTCCGACAGCACCATCAAAATTTTACGAGCCTCGGGCCGCGCCGTCAGGCGGCTCGCCGCCCACAACAAGGCCTCGCCGTCGATGTTTTCCTTCAGCAACCCCTCGCGCAGCATAAGGCCGAGATTTTTTCTCGCATGCCGCCACGGCTGGTCGGCGCTTTTATAAATAATGTGCCGCAAATCGTTCAGCCGCCCGGGCAAAGGCGGCTTTCCGGCCTTGACCCACGCCTCGCGCGACTGGCCGCCTTTCCACGCACGCGTCGTAAAGCCCAGAATTTCGTTTTTAACCCCGCAGCGCTCCAGCGTTCGCGCAAGAATATCGGCGCTCATGGCCGCGAGCGTAATGGGCCTGCCGCGCATCGATCCCGAATTGTCGATAAGCAGCGTCACGACGGTATCGCGAAAATCCATTTGTTTTTCGCGCTTGTAGGACAACGGATGCGACGGCGAAACGACGACGCGCGCAAGCCGCGCCGCGTCGATCAAACCTTCTTCAAGATCAAATTCCCAATGCCGCATTTGTTGAGCCATCAAACGGCGCTGCAGGCGGTTGGCGAGCCTTGTCACGAACGACTGCATGTCTTTGACCTGCCGGTCGAGCATCAGGCGCAGGCGCGAAAGCTCGTCCGAATGGCAAATCTTCGAAGCCTCGACGATTTCGTCGAATTCGGTCGTAAAGGCGCGGTACGTCGTGACGGGCGCCGTTACGTCTTCTTCGCGCCCCCCGCGGTTTTCGGCGGCAAAGGCGCCATCGTCGCCGATTTTATCCATGCCCGAAGAGTCGGCATCTTCTTCGACGTCGTCCGGAGTGTCGTCGCTTTGGTCGCCGAAGCCGCGTCTTTCTTTCTGGCGTTCTTCCTCGCGTTCTTCGTCGCCGTCGGCGGATTCGTATTCGGGCTTCGTTTTCTTCCGGGCCGCGCTTGGAGGCTCTTCGGTTTCGACATCATGCTCAAGCGCGGCGATAAAGCGCAAAGCTTCGGCGGCATAGGCTTTCTGGTTTCCAAGAACGGCCTTAAGCTTCGGCCAATAGTCCTGTCCGCGTTCTTCAACCAACGGACGCCACGACGAAACCGCCTGCGCGGCATCGGGCGGCAATCCCGCGCCGGTAAACTTCTCCCACGCAAGGAAATGCAAAGCTTGGGAAAGCGAAGGTTTTTGAAGCGAATTGCGGCGTACCTTTTCGTCCATCATCGCCGAAAGGTTATGCGCGACGCCCTTCAGCTTGCGCGCGCCCAAAGCCTCGCACCGCGCTTCCTCTAATGCGTCGAAAGCCGCCCGCGTTTCGTCGGATGAAGGGCTTTTAAGTGTGTGCGTACGCGAATTATGATACCGTAGGCGCAACGCCGCCGCGTCTGCCGACCCGCGCGCAAAGTCGTAATCGCTCGGCGCCATTTTCGGCGGAGGTTCGGGCAGGGAAAGGCGGCTGTCGTCCTCTTGCGTTTCCGATTCCGTAAACCCGACTTCAAGCGCGGCTTTGCGGCCTATCGCTTTAATGGCGATAGCCGTGGCGCGTTTGAAATCTTCGGTCGAAAGGGCGGACATGGCTTTATCGTTTGTTTTCAAAGACTCACTATGGGGCAGCTTGACAGTTCGTTCAATAGGGCTACGCTCCCTCGAATTCCACGAAGATAAGCGCAAAACAGGCAAAAAGGACGCCATATGATCGGCATCATTCTGGTAACACACGAAAATATAGGGACCGAGCTTCTTCATGCCGTCGACTCGATTGTCGGCCCCCAAAAACAGGTTCAGGCCATCAAAATAGGCCCGCACGACGATATGGAACCGTGCCGCGACCAGATTTTCTCGGCCATCAAGGCCGCCAATACGGGCGACGGCGTCGTTATTCTGGCCATGCCGTCGTTCTGGCGGGTGTCAATCTGCCGATGCTCATCAAGCTCGCGTCCGTGCGTTCGTCGCTGCCGTTGCTCGAGGCGGCGCGCGAGGCCGAAGCGGCAGGCCGTAAATACATCCAACTGGTTTCGGAGAATCTTGCGTCAGGGCCGTCGACATGAACGAGGAGGACGAATTGTGCGTTTTGGCGACGGTCGCCAATAAAAGGGGGCTTCATGCGCGCGCGGCGGCGAAATTCGTCAAGCTTGTCGAGACTTTTACGGCCGATGTGGAGGTCGTCAAAGACGACGTGCGCGTATCGGGCCGGTCGATCATGGGGCTTATGATGCTGGCAGCCGCGACAGGGACGACGATCCGCCTTTGCGGAAAAGGCAGGGACGCGGCCGTGGCGTTGGAGGTCTTATCCGATTTTGTGAAACGGAAATTCGATGAAGAATGACGAACAACGCATCATCACAGGCATCGGCGTAGCGCCGGGCGTCGCCGTCGGCCCCGCGTTTATCATCGAGCAATGCGGCGTGCCCGTTTCGGAATACGAAATTCCCTCGGCTCAGGTCGAAAAAGAACTGAAGCGCCTGCACGGCGCGATTACAAAGGTCCAAAAGCATCTGTCGCAACTGCAGCAGAAAGCGGGCGGCCTGCACACGGGCGGGCAGGACATGATGCTCTTGATCGACGCCTATAAAGGCATGCTGTCGGGCTCGCGCCTTATTCGCGGTGTCGAGGAATGCATCGCCAAAAACCGCATCAACGCCGAAGCCGCTATCCAGAAACAGATAAACGCCATCAAGGCCGATTTCGCCGCGATGGACGACCCGTACCTTGCCGCGCGCGCCGAAGACGTGGGCGAAGTCGGCACGCGGCTTTTGCGCAGCCTGCTTCAGCAAAATTACAATCCGTTTACTGAAGCGCCCGAAGGCTGCGTGATTTTGGCCGAAGAAATAACTCCCGCCGACGCCGCGTTGCTCGAACCGGGCGGCGTCGCGGGATTTGCGACGGTCTTGGGCGGAGCCGAAGGCCACGCGGCGATTATCGCCCGCGCGCTGGGGCTTCCCGCCATTTCGGGCGTCGGGGCCCTGACGCACGGCATCAAGACGGGCGACATCATCGCCATCGACGGGCGCAAGGGCGAAATCGTCATTCATCCCAATGCCGAAACGCTGGAACATTACAAGAAGGAAGTCGTCCGAAAGAAGCACGAGGACAAGCGCCTCAAAACTCTGCGCGACGTTCCGGCCGTGACGACCGACGGTAAGCCGGTTTCGTTGCAAGCCAATATGGAACTGCCCCGCGATCTCGAAATGGTCGCAGAATCCGGCGCTGTGGGCGTCGGCCTGCTGCGAACCGAATTTTTGTTCATGAACCGCGCGACCTTGCCCGACGAGGACGAGCAATACGAAACGCTGCGCGACATGATAAGCAAGCTGAAAGGTTTGCCCCTGACGGTGCGCACGCTCGACGTGGGCGGCGAGAAAATCGCATCGGCCTTGGGCGGAGCCGCGGATCAAAGTGTCAATCCCGCGTTGGGGCTTCGGGCCGTGCGCTTGGGGTTGAAGGAACCTTTGCTGTTCGATACCCAGCTAACGGCGATTTTACGCGCCAGCGCGCACGGGCCTGTGCGCATCCTTATTCCGATGATTTCGCACGTTTCTCAGATGAGCCAGGTCCGGACGAAGGTATTGCAGATCGAACGCAAGCTTCACCGGCGCGGCATCAAGCTGAAAGGCCTTCCGCCTTTGGGCGCGATGATCGAAATCCCGTCGGCGGCGCTGATTGCGGATTCCTTGGCCAAGGTCTGCGACTTTTTCTCGATCGGCAGCAACGACCTGACGCAATACACGCTGGCCATCGACCGCGGCGACGACAGCGTCGCCGATTTGTACGATCCGTTCCATCCGGCAGTGTTGCGGTTGATTCAGTTCACCGTGGCGGCGGCGTGGCGGGCGAACATTCCGGTCGCGCTGTGCGGCGAAATCGCGGGCGACGCGCGCGCGACGGCCTTGCTTCTTGGTTTGGGATTAAGGGAACTTTCGATGTCGCCCTTGCGGCTTCCCGCCGTCAAGAACGAGATTATGCGCACGTCGGTGGAAAGAGCCAACATGCTGGCCGAGCGGGTGATGGCCAAAACGGACATCGCGGAAATTACCGACATCCTGCAACAGCAATATGCGGACTCGCAGAACCAGATAAAGTAAATGCCGGTTTTTTGCGGGTGCGAAGGGATCGAGCCGGAAAATTAATCTTAAGCGGCCATTAGCTCGGCGAGCATGTCGGTCAGGAACAGCTCAAGGTGGGCGCGACGCGCCATTTCGGCCTCGTACGCGGCTTGGATGGCCGCTTCTTCGGCCCTCTTCATCTCAACATATTTTACGAAATCGATAACCATGAAAGGTCTCCGTATTGTTGGTAGATAATATACCATATTTTTCGTGGTTAATGAAGCATGAAAGCAAGAATTGCCGTTAACATTCTGATTATCCTAATTAATTTTAATACTTTTTCGCGCAATATCCCCTTGGAAAAGGCTGATATTTTTGCGGCTTGGCTTAACCATACCCTGTTTTGGGGCTTTTTGCGGCGCATCAGGGCAGGTGGCGGCGTTTGTTGCGCATGCTAAGAAAGACGTTAATAAAAGAGCTATACAACTCTACAAAAAAGCATCGTCATTCCCGCGAAAGCGGGAATCCAGCACCGCGCGTCTGCGCGGCATATTATTTTTTCCCCTCCCCTTGCGGGAGGGGATGAAGGGGCGGGGTTAGCGGTTAGGCTAATCCAAAAGAAAGACGTTAATGAAAACAGATTCAAAATTTCCCGAAGCGTTGCTTAAATTCGCCAACGGCCACAAAGCCTTCCTCGCGCCCGAAGGCTTCGTCGCCGATCTGTTGAAAGAACTGGGCGACAACGTCGTCGCGGTTTACGACCGCCTTGTTCTGGCCCGTGACGCGGGCAAGCCCGTCGCATGGGCGGCGAACGTCTGGCTCGACCCGATTGTCATTCCCATTAGCTCGATAGGCGACGCGGCAAAAAAATTGCGCGATATCCAGCGCAACTGGGCGCTGTACCCGTTTGCCCTTCATCGCCGTGCCGCATTGATAACGGAAAAGCTGCCGAAGGTTTCGGCAAAACCTTTGGTGTTCGGCGCCGAAGCGCCTAAGGCGCCGCTCGGATCATGGACGCTCATCGACGCCGATACGGTTTTGGCCTCGCCCGAATGTTCAAGTCCTTTCCCGAACGGCGAAGCGAAGTTTGTGGAGGATCATTGCGGCTCGCCAAGCCGCGCCTACCTGAAGCTATGGGAGGCGTTCACCGTTTTGGGCGTGCATCCGGAAAAAGGCGATTTTTGCGTCGATCTGGGCGCCTGCCCGGGCGGATGGACATGGGTTTTGCAGACCTTGGGCGCGCGTGTATTGAGCGTCGATAAAGCCCCGTTGGATGAAAAAGTCTCAAGCCTGCCGAATGTGGAATACAGGCGCGAAAGCGCCTTCGCGCTCGATCCGAAGAGCGTAGGGCACGTGGATTGGCTGTTTTCCGATATTATCTGCTACCCCAAGCGCCTGCTGACGCTGGTGCAAAAATGGATGGCCGAGGGCGATGTCGGCCACTTCGTCTGCACGATAAAATTTCAGGGCGAAACGGATTTCGAGGCGATGCGAGAACTCGCTGCCATCCCGAACTCGCGCATCCTCCACCTGCATCACAACAAACACGAACTAACGTGGGTGAAGCTGTAAAAGATATCTCGTCATTCCGGAAAATTCGCTTTTTGCTCTTCGCAAAATGCGAATTTGTCCGGA
>CAZQOE010000085.1:0-7652 GCA_964594935.1 uncultured Rhodospirillaceae bacterium
CATTGGTGGCTTCATGCAAGGACGCCTGATTTTCCGCAACGACGACGAAAAAGGCCGCGCCGCGAAAGCGGGCATCAAGGATTTGAATCGCAAGTACGAACTCAACGACTTGGCTCACGGCGACGTGATGTTTTCGGCGACGGGCGTGACCAACGGCGCGATGCTCAAGGGCGTTCGCCGTTTTGTCGGCGGGGCCGAAACGAATACGGTCGTCATGCGTTCAAGCAGCGGCACGGTCCGCTTCATCGAAACGCACCACAACTTCAAAAAGAAACCGTTCGTCGAATAAAGTTTTTTCGGCGCAACAAAAAAGCCATTCCTGTTTTCGCAGGAATGGCTTTTTGTTAACTCGATAAAGCTTACGCCTTCTTGGCTTCTGGCTCTTTCTTGCTCTTCTTGGCAGAGCTGGCCGTCGTGGTCACCTTGATCTTTTCGGCGGGCTCGGCATCGGCTTTGGCGGCTTCCTTCTTCTTCGACAAACCGGCAAAGCGCTTGTTGAACTTATCCAACTGGCCGCCGCGGTCGACCATGTGATGCATGCCCGTCCAGGCCGGATGAACCTTCGGATCGATGTCCAGAATCAGCTTGGTGCCCGCCTGACCATAGGTGCTGCGGGTGACGAATTCCGTTCCGTCGGTCATAACGACGGTAATATCGTGATAATCGGGATGTAGATTGTCTTTCATTTTCATTACTTTCTTAAAGCCAAGGGGCATCTTCTAGGAAAACAGGAGCCAAAATGCAAGCCTTTCAGACAAACAAGGAATAGTTTCTTTGTAAGTCCTTGGTTTTTGGATGTAAGGGGGTATCTTTCAGGAAGCAAACCCCGAAAGGTTAACATGGCTTATTGGTACTGCAAATTGGCGCCAAAACACGCGGTTCACGCCGATTACCATAATAAGGAATACGGCTTCCCGACGGCGGACGAACGCGTGCTTTTCGAACGTTTAAGCCTCGAAATCATGCAGGCCGGCCTGTCGTGGGAGATTGTCCTTAAAAAAAGAAAAGCGCTGAACAAAGCCTTCGACGGCTTCCGAGTCGCCAAGGTCGCCGCATACAACAGCAAAGACATCGGGCGTTTGATGAAGGACGAAAGCATCATCCGCAATAAACGGAAAATTCAGGCTATCATCGACAACGCCAACGTTATCCTTGCCATGCGCAAATCGCATCGAGGATTTGCCGCATGGCTTGCCGCGCATCATCCGCAAAGCAAGGCCAAATGGGTCAAGCTGTTCCGCAACACGTTCAAATTCACGGGCGGCGAAATCACAGGTGAATTCCTGATGAGCATCGGCACGCTGCGCGGCGCGCACAGCCCGTCGTGCCGCGTTTACAAAACGATCGAACGGCTCAAGAAAAAATCGCGCGGAGTTAAGCGGGTACAGGCCTCGGAACGCCGGTCTTAAAATTAAATCTTTGTTTGCGTGCCTGATATTTTTCTTCCGGCGTTTCGTTGTTTTTCGCCAGCTCCGTCATCAGGTCGTCAAAAACGGCTTCCGGCGTTTTCATAAACCGGAAATGATTGAAAATGTTCGGGTCCTGAAGCCCGCACTTAATGGAATTCGCGATTTGATTCTTAAGGGGATCATAGAATTTTCCGCCCAGCTTTTCGACATAGGGGTTAAGCGTGTAAAGCCTGACGTTTCCAAGCCCTGTCTTGATAGCGACGGCGATATCGGTCCATTCATCGAGGCTGCCGATGCTTCCGGCGCACGTAATGGCAGCCGTGCAGCGGGTGTCCAGAATATAGCGGCGCATCATAAAATCGGGCAACACAAGCGCGCCATCCGTCGATGAGCACAATCCCTCGTTCTTGGGGCGCAAGCCGTTCAGGCTTTTGACGCTTGTGACAAAATCGGCCGGAATAACCTGTATGGAATATTGGTCTTCGGCGCGGCCACACTCATTCAATCCGGCATAGTATCCTTTGGCGACTTGGCCCATGCCGCCGGTGTCGCCGCCGCCGTAGCTGAGGTTCCATTTGTTTTGTGCGGTCAGGTATCCGACGGTAAAAGCGTTCTTCAAAAACAAGTCGGAGCAATCTTTGTCTCCTGAGCCGGATCCCGCATGAACCGTAATGATATCGCGGCGCAAAAAGGGATCGAGCGTCCCGAATTCCAATTTATGCCCGCAAATTTCCTCGATGCTCTTTTTGTAAAGCCTGCCGACCTCATGAATATCTTTGGATGTATCGATCTTCTGCCAATGAGGAATGACGCAATTCCGCAAATCGTCTTCGCTGACTTGAACCATCCATTTGGCGAAAAATTCCGGATGCTTCGCGGGAATGATCTGGCGGAAAATTGGAACAAATATTTTCATTTATGAATAAACCTCACTAAACGCACTATTCCTCAAGGCGTTGTAGCGCCCCGTTTTACTTTCATCAAACCAAAACGCGTTGTGGTAAATAAACAACGGAAACCCCATGTTTTGCGAATATTTCAGTGGCGCTCGCCATGCTCTCGGCGCGCGTAAAGTCGGCCCCGACCTCGTTAACCGTAATCACGCCCTTGGGCCTGAAAGGCGCTATGGCGTTGGCGCAAGTCTCGCAAGAGGGGGCGGTCGTCATGATAAAGCTATTCTTCAGGATATTGTTATCCTGGCCAGAAGAAATGATTTCGTCCGTCAGTTTCTGTATTCTTTGCTGCGTATTTAAGTAACTTTTCGATTCGGGCTCGACCGAAATTCCCAAAAGTTGCGCCAGAGCGATTCTCTCCGAACAGACGATGTAATTTTTACGTTCGCCTTTGACGTAATAATCGCCTTGCGTGGGCACGCCTTCCGGCACGCGGTTGGCTCCGAAAGACAGAAGCTTTCCGTTGCCGCTGATAATAAGCGTCGCGACCTTTTTATTCGGATGCTGGCTGAATTTCGTGGCGATATGCGCCAAATCTCGCCAGAGATTCAGAATGTCCTCGTTCTTATCCCAGCCTTTATCCGAAACGCGGGTGATCTCGGCGGCGGCGGCATAAAAAGCGCCCAAAAACTTCTTTTCGGCGGTACTGGCCCGATTGGCGTTTTTCAGCGCCACGAATTCGTACCTGCTGCCCGAATGCGTTTCCGGAATGCGTAACGGAGGCAATTTCTGAAAACAGGACGATATGTCGTCTGACAGATTGTGCAGAGCCGACTGCGCGGTCGAAAAACCACACGCCTGAATTGCCAAAGACATAGAAAAACCCAAAAGAATCAGTACTTGCGTAATGCGGGCGAACGTAAGAGAAGCAACTATTGTTGTCAAACGCAAAGCAGGGTACGAATCGTCTTATTCACACATATGATTAACGCCAGCCGTTAACTGTTTTAATTGGCGCAAAATGGCAGAGTTTGTTAGGGTTCTAAAATTCCAAATCATTAAGGAAAATTGGGGAAACAATGCGTTCAAGTCAGCTCTTTACACGTACCAGCAAGGAAGCGAACAAAAGCGAAGTCAGCCGCAACGCTCAGTTGTTAACTCGCGCGGGCTTTGTCAGCCGCCTGATGGCGGGAGTTTATCAGTATTTACCTTTGGGGCTGCGTGTTCTTACCAAGATCGAAAACATTATTCGCGAGGAAATGAATGCGGTCGGCGGGCAGGAGATTCTTATGCCTTCGCTGCAACCGCGCGAGATTTGGGAAAAAACGGGGCGTTGGGATAAAGTCGACGTTCTGTACACGTTAAGCAGCGACAGAACAAATCCCGCGGCCGAGCACGATCTTGCGCTTGGTCCTACGCATGAAGAAACCGTGACGCCGCTTGTGGCGGCTTTTGTGCAGTCCTATCGCGACCTGCCGTTCGCCGCCTATCAGATTCAGACCAAGTTTAGAAACGAACCTCGTCCAAAAGCGGGCCTTCTGCGTGGACGCGAATTTCGAATGAAAGACATGTATTCATTCCATGCGGATCAAGCAGACCTTGACGCGTATTATGAGCGCGTCACGCAAGCCTACGTCAAAATCTATGAACGTTGCGGATTGGGCGATCTAACATTGCTTACCTATGCGTCGGGAGGCATTTTCTCGAAGTATTCGCACGAATTTCAAACAATCAGCCCTTATGGCGAAGATATCATTTATCGTTTGCCGGGAACAAAGATTGCGATCAACAAAGAAATAATTGGCGATCAAGACGCTTTGCGCGAGATCATCCCGAATTATGCGCCCGGCGACGAGTCAAAGCTGGAAGAAGTGAAGGCGATTGAGGTCGGCAACATCTTCAAGCTGGGAACGCGTTTTTCCGATGCGTTTAACGCGCAATATAACGACAGTAAGGGCGCGTTGAAAAAAATGATTATGGGGTGCTACGGCTGCGGGCCTAGCCGGGTTATGGGCGCCATCGCAGAGTGCATGAGCGATGACAAAGGCCTTGTCTGGCCCGAAAATGTAGCGCCGTTCAAAATCGGCATCGTCAATCTGAAAGCGGGACAAGAAAAAACCGACAAGGCGTGCGAAGATTTATACGCGGCGTTGAATACTGCGGGCGTCGAAACCTTTTATGACGACCGCGATGAAAGCGCCGGTGTAAAATTTGCGGATATGGATTTAATCGGCTTGCCGTGGCACGTTGTCGTCGGACCCCGCGGTATCGAAAAAGGCTTGGTTGAATTGAAAAATCGTAAAACCGGAGAGCGTCAGGAGTTCAGCGTGGAGAATGTTTTGGCGCGCTTGATACAAAAGTAAAGATCATGATCTTCTCCTCCTTCGAAATCTTCGTTGCCATGCGCTACCTACGGGCGAAGCGGCAGGAAGGATTCATCTCCGTCATCAGCTGGTTTTCGCTCATCGGCATCGCGCTGGGCGTGGCGACGCTCATCGTCGTCATGTCGGTCATGAACGGCTTCCGGCAGGAATTATTCCAGCGCGTCATCGGCCTCAACGGGCATATGAACCTTTACGCGATGCAAGGCCCGATCGATGACCACAAATCCTTGCTCGACCGCATCGGCAAGGTACAGGGCGTCACTGCCATCGCGCCGACAATCGAAGCGCAGGCGCTCATCACGCACGACGGCGCGGCGTCGGGGGCCTACGTGCGCGGCCTTCCGCCTGAAGCCATCCGCAGCCGCCCGACAATCGCCAATCACATTTCCTCCGGCTCGCTCGACAGCTTCGGCGGCAACACCATCGCTATCGGCATCCGCATGGCGCAACGGCTCGATTTGCGCGTCGGCGACACGCTCACGCTCATTTCCCCCGTCAGCAAAACGACGGTATTCGGCGCCGCCCCGCGCCTGCGCGGCTACAAGATCGGCGCGATATTCGACGTCGGCATGTTCGAATACGACAACAACTTCGTCTTTATGCCGCTTGAAACGGCGCAGATATTCTTCAGCACCGGCGCGGGCGTAACGGCGCTCGAAATGTTCGTCACCGACCCCCAAAACATGCGAGCCGTGCGCAACGACGTTATCGCCGCCATCGGCACGACGCAGCAACAGCCCGTGCGCCTGCTCGACTGGCAGCAAAGCAACGCGAGCTTCTTCACCGCGCTTCAAGTCGAACGCAACGTCATGTTCCTGATTTTAACGATGATTATCCTCGTCGCCGCCTTCAACATCATCTCCAGCCTCATCATGCTGGTGAAGGACAAAGGCCGCGACATCGCCATTCTGCGCACGATGGGCGCCTCGCGCGGCATGGTCATGCGCATCTTTTTCCTCAACGGCTCGTTTATCGGCATCGTCGGCACATCCACCGGCCTTGCGCTCGGCTTGTTCATCGCGCACCACATCGAAGGCTTGCGCAAGCTCGTCCAATCCCTGACGCATACCGACCCCTTCGCGCCCGAAGTCTATTTCCTCACGCATATGCCTTCGGTCGTCGATATCAACGATGTCGTGCGCATAGTTTTGATGGCCTTGGCGCTTTCCTTCCTCGCGACGCTTTATCCGGCTTGGCGCGCCGCCAAACTCGATCCGGTAGAGGCCCTGCGCTATGAGTGAACCCGTCCTCGACATTCGCAACATTACGCGCACGTTCCAGCAGGCGGGCGAGCCGCTGCACGTCCTGCGCGGCTGTTCGCTGACCATCAATGCCGGAGAAACCGTCGCGCTCATCGGCCCGTCCGGTTCCGGCAAATCGACGCTTTTGCACAGCGCAGGCTTGCTTGAAAAGCCCGACGAAGGGCAAATTTTCATCGGCGGACAGGATGCGACGAAACTCGACGACGCGGGCCGCACGATTTTGCGCCGCAAAACCATCGGTTTCGTCTACCAATTCCATCACCTGTTGCCTGAATTCTCGGCCTTGGAAAACGTCGTCCTGCCGCAAATGATCGCGGGGGTAGGGCGCAAGGAGGCCGAAAGCCGCGCGCGCGACTTACTTGGCGCCGTCGATCTTTCAAACCGCGCCGACAACCGCCCAGGAAAACTCTCGGGAGGCGAACAGCAGCGCGTCGCCCTTGCCCGCGCTCTGGCGAACGAACCGAAAATCCTGATCGCCGACGAACCCACCGGCAACCTCGATCCCGAAACGGCGGATCACGTCTTCGCCATGCTGCAAGACCTTGTGGAGTCCCAGCACCTCGCGCTCCTGATGGCCACGCACAACTTCAACCTCGCCGACCGCATGGGCAAAGTCGTCGAAATCAAAGCCGGCCAATTGTCGCAAGCCTAACGGATGCGCAAAACGGGTACTGGAAAATCCAGAATTTTCCCGCGCTTGGGATGATGGTTGACGTTCAATTCCTGATTAACTTCTTTCCAGGCATAGTCTTTGGCATAAAGCACGCCGCCTCTATCCCTGACGTGCGCAACGCCTTTTTCATTAACGACAAATGGAATGCTGTACGAGTTACCAAGATACTTCTGTCCGTCGATGAACTTAACGCTGTACCCCGCGCCGTCGGCAATGATAGCTGGCGCAAAATGATCCCACGGATACGCGCTTGGGCAGCACAGGGCGTCGACTTTTCCTAAGAACATCTCGCCGTGATAGTACGAATAGCCATCGGTTGGCAGTATGGCTTTAAATTTATTTTTATGCCGCGCGGCCAGCTCTTCGAATGAGCATCTCACCGCGTTCTTTTCGTAAAGGGGCTGCGTCACGTCGTCGAGCGCGACGTTCTTGTGCGCAATGGGATAAACCACCGTCATGTCTTTCAAGGACATTTCGGTAAGATTGACGTAATTGAAATAGCCAATCCTTTCTTGCTCCGAGTCATTATAGAAGAGCACATGTTGGGCAAGATCGCCCATCGGCCTTCGGAACATCTCGTCTTGAACGGGGCGATACATCCATCCTCCCGTAACGCACCCATAGTTGATGCGCGCGAGAAGGATCGAGAACTTCGGTTCTTTTTTGGCGAAAGGAATAGTTCCGTCTATGGGGTCGATGAGCCAGGACTGCCTGCCAAGAGGACGATAGTTGTCCGTAGAGGCCTTTGGCAGCGTTTTGCCGGAAGCGATGATCGACTGAACGAGATCAAGGAAAGCTCGCGCATCTTTGCGCTTATCCGTCAGGGTTTTTGTCAGGTCGAAGGCATCGATAATATTTTGCCTTGTTTTCGAAAAACGCGGCACATACTCTTCGCCAAAAAGGGTGTCGGCGGGATACAGTTTTGCCAGTTCTCTTGCGACAAGAATTTGCGTGCCGACATCGGCGATGCCGACAGGTGATGCGCCAAGAGATTTATCGCTTGCTTCTTTGTAAGCAATGCCGGGGTCAAC
>CAZQOE010000086.1:0-7474 GCA_964594935.1 uncultured Rhodospirillaceae bacterium
GATAACGTGGCCGCGGCGACAATTGCGCCGTCCGTGATGCGCACGCCGTGGTGCATTTCGTATTTTTCTTTGAGGCCGCGAAGGATGGAGATGGTGTCGATGACCGTCGGTTGGCTTACGAATATCGGCTGGAACCGCCGCGCCAAAGCCGCGTCTTTTTCGATATTCTGGCGGTATTCGTCAAGCGTCGTCGCACCCACGCAATGCAAATCGCCGCGCGCCAAGGCGGGCTTGAGCATATTCGAGGCGTCCATCGAGCCTTCGGCCTTGCCCGCGCCGACCAGTGTGTGAAGCTCGTCGATAAAGACGATAATTTCCCCCGCAGCGGCGGAGATTTCCGCCAAAACGGCTTTCAGGCGTTCTTCGAATTCGCCGCGGAACTTCGCGCCCGCGATAAGCGCACCGAGGTCGATCGAAAGCAGTCTTTTGTCTTTCAGGCTTTCGGGAACGTCGCCGCGAATGATGCGTTGGGCCAAGCCTTCGACGATAGCCGTTTTGCCGACGCCGGGTTCGCCGATGAGAACGGGGTTGTTTTTGGTGCGCCGCGCCAGCACCTGAATCGTGCGGCGGATTTCTTCGTCGCGGCCGATGACGGGGTCGAGTTTTCCTTCGCGCGCCGCTTGCGTCAAATCGCGCGCGTATTTTTTCAACGCATCGTAACCGGCTTCCGCCTGCGCGCTGTCGGCCTTGCGCCCGCCGCGCGCGTCGTTGATGGCGCGGTTGAGCGCTTCCGCCGCCACGCCTGCGTTGGCTAGCGCCTTTTGCGCCGTCGTGTCTTTGGCCAAAGCGATGGCCAGTAACATGCGTTCGACGGTGACGTAGCTGTCGCCGGATTTTTTGGCGATTTCTTCCGCCGACGTCAGAAAGCGCGCGAATTCAGGCGAAAGGCGCAATTGATCGGCGCTGCCTTGAGCAAAGACCTGAGGAATTTTTTCGAGATTGGCTTCAACTTCGCGTAAAGCCTTGGCGGGATCGCCGCCTGCCGCGCGGATAAGCCCAGCCGCCATACCTTCTTTGTCGTCCAAAAGGGCTTTAAGCAGGTGGTCGAGCTGAAGCGTTTGGTGATGCCTGCCGAGGGCGACCATTTGCGCCGCTTGGATAAAGCCTTGGGATCGTTCGGTAAATTTCTCGAAATCCATAAATCCTCCACCCGTCAGGCGCGTCTTTCATGATGTAGGAAGCGGCCGGAGAAATACAAGCTACAGAATAATCATATTTTGCAGCATAACATCTTGTACCAAAACGGGTATGCCGATGTTGTTAATCTGCCAGAGCATGTCTTTATGCAGCATAAACATGGCGTCTGGCCTTCCGATATCCTCTATCTTTATTCGAGGAAGGTAAGCGTTAAGCCTGTCCATGATCTGCGGCAGATATCCTTCGAGAACGGCGGCGTCTTTCTTCGGAACTTCCAGCGTGATATCGACCTGCATGCGCGTCGATGCGCTGCCGCCCAAAGATACCGTCATGCGCGGAACATCGACATACGCTATGTCTCGCGCGCCCTTATGGGAAACGGATGAATCCGTTGAAACTGTCGGCTGTGTCGAAATCAGCCCCCATTGGTCCGCCATAAAGAGGCCTATGATGGCTAAAGCGATAAGGAGGGTTACGCTTGTCGCGTAAAACCGCAGCATTCTTTTTTTCTCGGGAGATATATTCATGGCCGATACTGTATATCCTTAATGTTTAATGAGCTTTTAAAGAGAGCTTTGTTCGGGTATTCTCGGGACCTCATTGTGCTGGGAGTTTTTTATGGCCGTCAAAACAGTTTCTATCGCTTCCGATCATCGGGGTTTTCCTTTGAAAGCTCTTTTTTCCGCACATCTGAAAGAGCGCGGAATCAAGGTCGTCGATTTGGGCCCGGCGGACGAAACCCGCTGCGACGCCGGAGACTTTGCGCAAAGGGTCGCCGAGGATCTGCGCAAAAATCCGGACCATATCGGCGTTTTAATTTGCGGCACGGGGCAAGCCATGGCCATGACGGCCAACCGTTATAAGCACATCCGCGGCGCTTTGTGCCTCGATACGACAATGGTGAGGCTTGCGCGCCAACACAACGACGCCAACGTCCTTATTCTGGGCGCGCACATCATCGGCCAAGAAGTGGCGCTGGATTGCCTTGACGCTTTCCTGAATACGGAATTTCTGGGCGGCCGTTTTACAGAACGCCGCGATAAACTGACCGCCATGGGCGGGCTTTGAGTCTTCCGGCTCACAAGAGAGGTCTGCGGTGAATAAAGGACAGCCCCTTGCCTTGCTCGTCACCGGAAGCATCGCGGCCATCAAGACGATTCCCTTGATTGAAGCGTTGCGCGGCAAGGGTTTTGACCCAACCGTCCTTTTGACGCGCGCGCCTGAACAGTGGAAATGGGTTTTGGTCCACGACGCCGAAGCCGCGTCGGGAAACAGCGTTTTGACGGAAAGCGCTTCGCGCCGCGATAAAGAAATGGTTCTGGCGGCGACGAAAGTCGTTCTGGTCGCGCCCGCCAGCGCCGATTTCTTGAGCCAGCTTGCGCACGCGTCTTCCGAACTGGCGCGAAGCCTTCTTGAGGCACAACGGCACGGCAGCCGCCTGATGATCGCGCCGGCGATGAATTGCAAAATGTGGCATCATCCCGCCGTACAGAGAAATTGCGCAGCCCTGATCGAGGCGGGGGCCGTTATTCTTGGGCCAGCGAAAGGCCCTGTCGCCTGCGGCGACGAGGGTTTTGGCCGCATGATGGACGTCGGCGACATGGCGGCAGGCGCGCGGGCGACTTTGGATGGCGCGTCGCATCCGGCGTTGGAGATGTTCAAAACAGCGATGAAAGAAGAAAAAATTCCCTTCTGTCCTCCCAAGGAACAAGCGCGGATCGTCGTTGCCTTGGGCGGCGGAAACATCTTGTGGCCCGACGTCGAAAAGCTTGTCGCAGACATTAAACAATCGGGGCTGCTTGCGGACTACGTCGTCGATCAAACGTGGGCGGGGTACGGCGCCGCGCTTGAAAAGCTGACGCAGCAGACAGTCATCACGGATTATTTCCAGATTCCCGAATTCAAGGGAATGGAGCATATCCGCTTGCCCGAGCGCAGTGTTTGCGTCTTCTTTCCTTTCCTTGATGACGCGTTGGCGCGCGCGATGGCCGAAGGCAGGGCCGATACGCTTTTTCTGGGCCTATATTTAGCTTCGAAAGCACCGCATGTAACGACCGAAGCATGCCTGCGAGAGCTTTCTCCATCCCTTTCCGCCGTTCTCAGGCAAGACGGGGTTGGCGTTGTCAAAGATGTTAAAGAGCTTGCGCGGTACGGCGCATCCGATAAACCTTAGGGACGAGAAAAACATGTCCGCACAAAATCTGGCCGGTAAAAAAATCGTTTTGACTGCCGGAAGGCCGCGCGAAGATATCGACGGCGTCCGGCATTACGCCAATCACGCGCGGCCCGAAGGCCAAGGATACGCAGTCGCCGCAAAACTGGCGGCTCAAGGGGCAGACGTCACGATTATTGCGCCCCCAAGCCGCCTGATTACGCCCCCGAAGTGCCGCCTTGTCACCCTTCGCGACGATAAGTCGGAAATCGCATCGGGCGACGATTTGATGACGGCCTTGGCCGCGTACGTTGCAAAAAATCCATGCGATGCCGTTCTTTGCCTTGCCTCCGTTTCCTCCATCTCTCCCGCCGCAAGGGCCCAAAACAAACTGAAGATGAAGGCTGTCGCCGGTGAATCCGTTTCTCTGCCCATCATCGGCAACATCGACGTCGAAAAACGGGCGCTTGCGTGGGGCCTGCCCGTTCTTGGGTATAACGGCTGGCAGAATATATTTTCTTCGCCGACGCTTCCGGAATGGTTCCTGGCCGCGACGCAAAACATCCTTGATCACAAAGACCCTTATTACGCTCCGCCTTCTCTGGACGCCGGAAAAGACCGTTTTTCCTCGGGAGCTTTGCAGGGCTTGAGCGGCAAAAAGGTTCTCATCACCGGAGGGCCGACGGAAGAACTGGTGACCGTCGTCGGCGACGTCATTACGAATTTCTCGTCCGGAAAACAGGCGCATGAATTGGCTAGAGCGTTTGCGGCCAGCGGCGCAAAGGTCATTTACGTTCTTGGGCCGACGAGCCTTTCGCCCCCTCTGCACAACAACATCCAAATCCTTCGGGTCAGTTCGGCCAAAGCCATGCTTGACGCTTGCGTTGCAAATTTGCCCGTCGATGTTTTTGTCGGCGTCGCGGCTGTGGCCGATTTCGGCTGCAGCCAGCCGTTTCAGATCAGGCTTGCGGAAAACCAGAAATACGAGCTTGTGCTCGACCAAAATCCGGACATTCTTGAAACGATGGGGCGGCATCCGCAGGAGCGGCCCGATGTCGTCGTCGGTTTCGCCGCCGAGACGGACGCGGGCATGATCGTCGAGTACGCGAAGGAAAAGCTTGTCAAAAAGAACGCGGACCTTATTTGCGCCAATGTCGTCGGGACGGCGCAGAAACACGGCCAAGACAACAACCAGATACTTTTCGTCGAGCGTGGCTCCGATGTACGCGCCTTGGCGGTCATGAGTAAAACCGAGGCCGCCCAAGAGATCGTCCGGGAAGTAGCGGCGCGTTATTTAGTGAGCCCGGGAAAGCCTTAATAGGGCTAGACTTCACTCGCTCTGCGCTTATAAATTGTCTGTCGGCATGAACCTACGTTCAGTGCCTTAGGTCGGCTTCGTCTTCCTTTTGCGGCATAGCCGCGATTTCCAGCAATGTCATAAGCATTTTGGCGCGGGCGCCGAAGCTTTCAGCTTCGAGAAGCGCCTGTTTTTCGTTCGGCGCGAACGGGCAGATCATGATAATCGTCGGCAGGAGAATATCGTCCGGCGCGTTTTTCACGACGCTCCAGTCGACGGAAATCGAATTCTTTTTGAAGTAAATGCGCATGAGATCGATCAATCGGGCGCGGTCCACAAGCGCGGGATCCGTTTCGCCCAAGTCCGCCAGATACGGCGTCCATTCGGGCTTCACCGTTCTGTACAGCTTTGTTCGGGGCATTTCCGACAGCACGCGGAAGCGGCACATGCCCGTAAGGACGATGAGGAGGCATCCGTCGTCGATTTCGTTGAACGACGTAATGCGCCCTGCGCAGCCGACAGAAAAAAGCGGGGGATTTTCAATCTCGTCTTCCGTGCTCGGTTGAATCATGCCGATGAGGCGGCCCTTGCCGAGCGCGTCCTCGATCATCGTCCTGTCGCGGGGTTCTGAAATATTAAGCGGCAAGCGCGCGTGCGGCAGCAAGATCGTGCCCGAATGCGGAAAAACAGGCAGCTCTTCGGGCAAAGCCGACAGAAAGTTCTGCGTGGACTGAAGCGTGCCCGTCATGAGAATAAAATGGACGACAGGCGCTTACGTGCGGCTATCGTCAGCGGGTTGGTCGCGCCGAAGGCTTCGAAAAGCTTGACGAGCTGCTTGCGCGCCGCGCCGTCGTTCCATGTTCGCGCGCGGCGAACGATGTCCAGCAACTGGTCGACGGCGTCTTCGTTACGACCGGCGGCGTAGAATGCCATCGCCAGATTGAAACGAGCTTCGTGATCGGCGGCGTTTTGGGCGAGCGCGGCTTCGAGCTTATCCGTTTCGCCCGTGTTTTGTCCGGCTTGTTCGGCAAGCTCGATGGCCGCGCGGACGGAATCGAGCGCTTTATCCTTGGCTATCGCGGCGGGGGCGGCAGCGAGCTTCTCGCGGGCTTCAGTGCTTTTTTTCTCGTCGAGAAGGCAGCGCACAAGCCCCGCGTAGGCGCGCGCGTTTTCGGGTTCCATATCGTAAATATCGATGTAAATGGCGCGGGCCGTGGCAATATCGCCTTGGGCCAAAAAATCTTCCGCCTGCTTAAAGGCCGTTTCAAGCCCCGCCTTTTCTTCTCCGCCGACGCCCGTCGTTTTCAAAACCTGATCGATCCATGTCTTTACCTGCGCCGCGGGTACAGATCCGGCAAAGGCGTCCACAGGACGGCCCGCAAAAAAGGCATAAACGGAGGGCAGCGACTGGACGCCCATTTGCTGGGCGATTTGTTGGTCGCGGTCGATGTCGATTCGCGCGAGCTTGACGGCGCCCTTGGACATGCGCGCATTCTTTTCGAGCAAGCCCGCCATTTGCTTGCATGTGTTTTCGCGCGGCGTCCAGAAAACGACCAGCACAAGCGCTTTTTTCGAGGCTTCCAGAACATCGGCCTTGAAATTAGCAAGCGTGACGTCCTTGACGGAGTCGTCGGCGACCGAAGGCTCGGAAGAGATGGATAAAGGCGACATCAAATTTTTCCGTTCGAGTGTTTATTTTCTTCCGCGCACAACGCAGGAAATTCCCTTGGCGCTCAGGCGGCGGCAGACCGCTTGCGGATTTTTGCTTTCTACCTTGGCAACAAAAACGGCGGTGTCTTCCTCGATTTTGACGGACGGAACAACGATAAAAGACAAACCCTCCATGCTGTCCAGCAAGGGCTTGGCCGCGGCTATCCGGCCTTGCGCGAGGCCTTCGGTCGGGAAAGAACCAAGATTGGCGTTAGGCGCTTCGTTTTCGGCTTCTTTGTTCTGAATGACTTTTTTGGCTTTGACGAAGTTTTCCTTCAGCGCGTCAGGCGCATTTTTCTTTTTCGCATACGGCTCCAGCAATCGGGCGGCCGCATCGGCGTTTCCTTCCTCAAGATAGAGGTGGGCAAGATTATTGGCCGCCGTTTTGTCGTTCGGCGCCAGATCGATCGCGTGTTCGTAGGCATCGCGCGCTTCGTCGCGTTTGTGCAGCAGGGCGTATGAGACGCCAAGACCGTTCCATGCGCGCGCGTTCTTCGCGTCGCGCGAGACGGCGCTGAAATAGATATCGCGGGCTTCGGCGGTTTTTCCCGCCGATAGCAGTTCTTTACCCTGCGCGCTAAGCGCGGCGGACATTTTGGCGTCTTCGGGCGACGTCCGAGACGCGCAAGCCGAAAGGACGGCGGCGAGAAGAAGAAGGGAGATTGTCTTCGTGGAACACATGGGAACCTCCGTTATTTGCCTCATTCTGTGACAGAAATCTCCGTTTACCAATTATTATTTTTCTTCAGTTTATTCTTTTCCCCATGGACGAGAAAACCGCCTCTTTCGAGCCAAGGGAACAAGCCGCGCAGGATTTGCCGCGCCTTATCGAACGCATGCACAGGCGTTACCTTGACGTCGTGCGTATTGAGTTGTCGCATCACGGTTTTTTCGACATCAGCCCCGTTCAGGCCGTCATGCTGGGCACCATCGGCGGCGCTACCGGAAACGAAGAAATTTCGGTTCGCGACCTGATCGAACGCGGATATTACCTCGGCTCGAACGCTTCTTATAACCTGAAAAATCTGGTCGACGGGGGCTACGTCATACGCCAAGCCTCACTCCGCGATAGACGTTCGGCGCAACTGAGGTTGTCGGACAGAGGGCGCGAGATTTTGGGAATCATTATCAAGCTCAACGCCAGCATGGCGGAAAACCTCGTCAAAAGCGAAGGGCGC
>CAZQOE010000087.1:0-7471 GCA_964594935.1 uncultured Rhodospirillaceae bacterium
TAACGCCCGTGCCGTAAATAATCGCAACCGACGTTTGGTCTTTCGTTGAAATTTTCCTTTTTACAAAGCCAAGATATTCCTCGACATCAATTTGCTTGGCGTCCTCGCCGATTTTGCGTTTAATTTCTTCCTCAAACTCATCAGCATAAGCAATTTTTGTGACCAGCCCCTCTTGCATTGCCTCTTCGTCGGTATAAGGACCTCGCGACATAAGATTCTTGACGTGATCAACATCCCATTTACGGCTTGCGGCAATGCCATGGGCGATTTGATCCGACAGGTTGTCGATCATCGCCTGCATTTCGACTTTTACCGGCGGTGAGAAATTGTCGCGTTGGCCGACTTCCATGAAAGATTTGTATTCCTCGCGTTGCATAAAATCGGCGACGACGCCTATTTTATCGAGCGCGGCCTTGGCAAAAGGCGCCTGCATTGAGACGCCGGTCAAGCTGACCGTTCCGACGGGCTGAAGCCAGATATTCTCAAAGGCGCTCGCGAGAAAATAGGCGCGGCTGCCAAGCCCATATTCGCCAAAATCCGTTCCGTATGCGTATGTAAATTTTCCAGAAGCGCGAAAACGCTCCAAGGCCGCGCGAATTTCCTGCGCCTGAGTCATCGTCGGCTGCCCGACGCCGAAACGCGCCACGATTCCTTTGACGCGGACATCCTCCGAGGCGTGATCTATCACCGTCAAAACATCCAGAAGAGCGACCGGTTCTTCGTCTATGGTCAAGTTAAACGGCGACGGATCGCTTTGCTCGACAATCGGGCGATTAAAATCGATTGTCAGGACGACATTCATAGGTTCCGGTTCAATGCGGCTTTGAGCGTGAAAAGCGACGACGACGCCCCAGACGACCAGCGTAACAATCAAAAAACCGATGACGGCAAAACAGTTTACGATGAATTTCAGCACGTCTTTACCTTAGAATGGAAAAGGGGGATAAAAGAATTATCTCAATCCGCCGTCAAAGTCACTTGTAAATAAAGCCCCCTTCCCGCTAACGATTCTTTTCTGCTAGTCCGCTAGCTTTAGAGGCTTATGAAGCTAAACACCTATTTGAGGCAGCCTTTTGTTGCCGAAAGACCTTGCAAAACAGGCCCGATAGCCCCACTTGTCTGCATTTGATGCGAACAATCGAATTTTGTTGCAGGCATAGTGACACAAGTCCTGCTTTTAAAATGACGCTTAGGCCGTTGGATAAGTATTATGAAGCTGATTAGAGAATACTTTCTTTGTAACAAATCGAAAGAATTTCAATCGTGTCGATGCCTGCCGGAGTCTTGACTTCTACAGCGTCTCCAACGCGAGCTTTAAGCAAGGCTTTTGCAATTGGAGATATCCAACTTATCTTTCCTTTTGAAAGTTCTGCCTCGTCTACACCGACAAGAGTTACCGTATGCTCGCTTTCATCCACGCGAATATAGGTGACCGTTGCGCCGAAAAAAACCTGAGCGCGGTTTTTTTGCTGCTTGGGATCGACAACTTCCGCCGTTTCTAACTTTTTAGTGAGGTAATGAATGCGCCGATCAATTTCGCGCAAGCGTTTTTTTCCGTATATGTAATCGCCATTCTCCGAACGGTCGCCATTTCCCGCTGCCCACGAGACAACCTCGACGACTTTGGGCCGTTCGACGCGCATAAGCTGGCGAAGTTCCTCCTGCATTGCGGTAAAACCGCGCGGAGTCATATAGTTTTTTACGTTTATGGAAACCGCTTCGACTTCAGGATCTTTGTCGCTGCCGTCGTCCGTATCGTTGGTAAAGGCCTTGCTCATCTTCTATCGATTCATCATTTCCTTGATGCGTGCCGCAACAAGGCGCGTTTCATCAAGCGGCTCGTAATTCCACTTTTCAATGCGGCCGGTAAAAAGACGGGTTAATCCGTCATCGCGCATGATCTGATGAAAACGGCGGAACTTATCCGAACCGCCCGGCAATTCAATCACCATGACCGGCTTGCCCGTCGAGCATGCCTCCGAGACCATGTTAACGCTGTCGCAGGTTACCAAAATGGCCTCCGCCAGCCCTAACATACCATAGTAGGGGTTTTCCCCCTGCCCGTTCCATATATAGGACGGGGTATCTTTTAAAGTTTTTTCCAAAATTGCCAGATTTTTTGTGCCCGTGCGGCGCGAGGTTGTTATCATTAAACTGACTCCTCCTTCTGCAAGGGTTCGGAGCTTTTCCGAAATATCCTTCATTTCGCGCGGTGTTAGTTTGTATACTGCGTTACTTCCGCCAATCGAAACCGCAATGCGCGGTAGGGGAAGATGCGAGACCTTCGGATAAAACTTAACGGCTTCGCCCGCTAGCATGTCGCGTGTGATGCGGTGCAGCGAACCCCTAGTTGACATGACGTTTGCGCCCATTAACTGATCGTGATGGGGAACAACGACAAGGTCAAAGTGCGATGAATCAATTACGGGGTTTTGGATTTGAACTGTAAACGTCCGTTTTTCGCCCTGATTCCTCGACATATTATGGACATAAAGCGAAGCCGGAACGCTGGCACGCCCAGAAGCGATAAGGATATCAGGCCATGGGGGCGCTATTGGATCGCCTGCATTACTCATTGCATACCTAAGCCCCCATTGCAGATAGGGACTTAATTGTTTCCACGGGCTCCGCAGTTTGATGCGCTTAACAATAGGCGTTAGCCCTAAAGCTGCAGCAAGCCCTAGGCATTGATTTTCCATGCCAGCACCACCATCTGTGACAACCCAACAAAGTGATTGCTGAGGGCTAAAATTCTCGGTCAAAAGAAGGGGTTCGGCGTTTGGCATATAAAAAGTCCGGTTGCCCGTTGAAAAAGGCGATGACGTGCACAATATCATTGTTCACGAGGAGTTCTAGTGTTTTCACGCAATGGAGGTCTTAGTCGTTTTGTGTTAATATCATCCAAGGCTCACAAGCCAAAGGCGGCGCCATGAAGCACGTCAAACTTGATCTTACCGACCTTCGCATTTTGCGCGAGTTGCAGCAAGACGGTAGCATCACAAACGTTGCACTATCCAAAAAAGTAGGGATTTCTCCGCCTCCTTGCCTTAGGCGCGTACGCGCTTTGGAAGAGGCAGGATATATTCGCGGGTATTATGCCGACATCGCTGCGGATAAAATGGGGTTTGGTATCACGGTTTTCACCATGGTGTCGCTGACAAACCATAGCGAAAGCGATATTGCCCACTTCTCAAAGCTTATCGAAAGCTGGCCACAAGTGCGCGAAAGCTACTTGATGACCGGAGACACGGATTTTCTGTTGAAGATCGTGGCTGAGGATTGGGAAGCGTTCCAGAAGTTTGTTACAAGCCAGATAAGCGGCGCACCTAACGTAGCGCATATCAAATCGATGCCGGCCATGCGCCGCGTGAAATATGCACCTGGCGTGCCTATTGAAGAAAAGGGCGAAACAAAAGTTTAAGTTAAACCCAATTCCTTTCGGATGATTTCTTCCGGCGTTTTCCCCTGCTCTCTCATGCTTCGTAGTGTTGCCGCTTTGTCGCGCTTTGCATATCGACGGCCCGACGAGTCCATCATAATTGGATGGTGAAAATAATCTGGGGTTTCGAAACCTAACAGGGCTTGCAGAAGGCGATGGATATGCGTGGAGGCAAACAAGTCTTCTCCACGAGTCACAAGCGTAACGCCCTGCAAATGATCATCCACGGTTACGCATAAGTGGTAACTGGCAGGAACGTCTTTGCGCGCCAAAACAACGTCGCCAAAAATCTCAGGCGTCGCCTTGACCTCGCCACGAACGCGATCATGCCAGAAGAGAGGCCCCGTTAACCGCAAAGCCGCCGAGACATTGAGACGCCAATTTACGGCGCTTTGTTGCTCAAATTTGAGGCCCCGCTCACTATTGGACAGATGTCGGCATGTTCCTGAGTAAATAACTGTTCCATCGTCAACATGTGGGGCTTGCCCTGCATTTCGGGCTTCCTGCCCAATTTCCCGGCGCGTGCAAAAACAAGGATAAACTAAGCCCTTTTCTCGTAATACGTTAAGAGCTGAGACATAATCAGGCATATGCTGCGATTGACGGCGCACAGGCTCAGGCCATTTTAAGCCAAGCCACTTCAAATCTTCAAAAATACCTTCGGTGAATTCCGGTTTGCAGCGAATGGCGTCTATGTCTTCAATGCGTAAAATAAATTTACCGCCTTCTGCGGCGCGCGATGCCGATAGCGCGGAATAGGCATGACCAAGATGTAGATGACCGGTCGGGCTTGGGGCAAAGCGGGTTGTCGGCATAACGCACCCTATCTTATTTTTCATCACCCATTTTCAACGCAGCGATAAACGCGGCCTGAGGGATTTCGACTTCGCCAAACTGGCGCATACGTTTTTTGCCTTCTTTTTGCTTGTCGAGAAGCTTGCGTTTGCGAGATACGTCGCCGCCGTAACATTTTGCAGTCACATCCTTGCGTAGCGCCGAAATGGTCTCACGGGCAATAATGCGCCCTCCAATGGCCGCTTGGATGGCGATTTTGAACAAGTGCTTCGGAATAAGTTCCTTAAGGCGTTCGCACAAAATGCGTCCGCGCGCTTCCGCGTTAGCACGGTGTACTATAATGCCCAAGGCATCTACCGGCTCGCCGTTGACCAAAATCGACATGTTGACAAGGTCGCCATCGCGGTATCCATCGAGCGTATAATCAAAACTCGCATATCCGCGGCTGATTGATTTGAGGCGATCGTAAAAATCGAACACAACTTCATTCAGCGGCAATTTATAAATCAGCATAGCGCGCGAGCCAACGTATGTAAGCTCTACTTGCTCGCCGCGCCGATCATTGCATAAAGCGAGTATGTTTCCGAGATAATCATCGGGAGTTAGGATAGTCGCTTTTATCCACGGTTCTTCGATATGTTCGATACGCACGGGATCCGGCATGTCGGCGGGATTATGCAATTCTTTTACGGTACCATCCGTCAGGAAAATTTTATAGATCACCGACGGCGCGGTAGTTATCAGATTTAAATTAAACTCGCGTTCTAGACGCTCTTGGATGATTTCCAAATGTAACAAGCCCAAGAATCCGCAGCGAAAACCAAAGCCCAAGGCAACGGAGCTTTCCGGCTCAAATTTGAAGCTGGCATCGTTAAGCGCCAGTTTGCCAAGAGATTCTCTTAAATGTTCAAATTCCGCGGCATCAACAGGAAAAAGGCCGCAGAAAACGACAGGAACGGAAGGTTTAAATCCTGGCAACGGTTTATCAGCCGGAGTTTTTTCGTCGGTGATGGTGTCGCCGACTTTCGTATCGCTGATCTGTTTGATGCCCGCAGTAATAAATCCGACTTCACCCGAAGTTAATTCGCCGACTTCCATTTTCTTGGGCGTAAATATACCGACACGATCGAGGTCGCGCACAGCTCCTGTCACCATAAAACGTACTTTTTGGCCCTTTTTTATTGTGCCGTCCACAACCCGAACAAGAACGACGACGCCTAGATAGGAATCGTACCAACTGTCGATTAGTAAAGCTTTCAGTGGCGCATTTGGATTCCCCTTAGGCGGGGGCAAATGCGTGACAATCGCTTCGAGAACATCGTTAATGCCCTGCCCCGTCTTTGCAGAAATTGACACCGCATTTGATGTATCAAGTCCAATTACATCTTCGATTTGTTGCTTGACCCGTTCTGGTTCGGCAGCAGGCAGATCAATTTTGTTTAAAACCGGCACAATCTCATGATTATTGTCGATAGCTTGATAGACATTTGCCAATGTCTGCGCCTCGACTCCCTGTGTCGCGTCAACAACCAAAATCGATCCTTCGCAAGCCGCCAAAGAGCGGCTGACTTCATAGGCAAAGTCGACGTGGCCAGGCGTATCCATCAGGTTTAATTGATAGGTTTCTCCATTTTTGGCTTTGTAGGACAAGCGCACCGTCTGGGCTTTAATCGTAATGCCGCGTTCGCGTTCGATATCCATATTGTCGAGCATTTGCTCGCGCATTTCTCGCGCTTCGACTGCGCCACAGTTTTGGATAAGCCGATCCGCCAGCGTCGATTTGCCGTGGTCGATGTGAGCGATAATCGAAAAATTACGTATATGAGATTGATCTGTCATTACACAATCCAAGTTAAGGCGTGTATTGAGCATACCATCCCTGTAAATACAAGATTTCTCACGTTAACCAAGGGGCTTCCCAGGATGTAACGCGATTGCGGATACAAGGCTTCCCTTGCGCTTTTCTCCGCGTAATGTCGAATATCGATGGCTAAAAAACTTGTCCAAATTGGCAAAGGTGTTTGCAGGAGAAGACGTTACCGAATCCAAGCCCAGATTGCTTAGCTTGTTTATAATATATCCTTGTATATCAAACTGATAGTGGTCTTTTTTGACAGATGGTTTAAAAAATCTTTTGTTCTTCGCTAATTCGGTCAGAAAGAGAGCCGGAAATTCAGGTCCGACCTCATAAGATTCCTGCCAAATGCACGGCCCGAGTGCTGCATGAATGTCCTTCCTTTGCGCACCAAGCTTTTCCATTGCCTGAACCGTATTTTCTAATACGCCATTAAGCGCTCCTCGCCACCCCGCATGCGCCGCTCCGATGACAGGAACATGCGTGGCAGCCAATAAGACGGGGACGCAATCCGCAGTTAAAATTCCTAAAGCTATACCAAATTTATTTGTAACCATCGCATCGGCTTCCGGAGCCGTTTTGTATAACCACGCATCGCCAACCGTCACGACGTTCGGCGAATGAATTTGACGGCAACACAAGTAGCGTTCTCGTGGGACGCCCAAAAATGCCGCAACGCGATTTTGTGAATGTATTGATATTCGATCTGTGCCGGGATCAAACAGGCCAAAATCATCCCACGTCCGGGTAAAAAATGCGTGCCGTACATTGGACAACGCACTTAAATTATCTGCAAACAGAATTCCGTCGGCCATAACAACCCGTAAACAAATGACGATCTTAGCTGAAAAGTATGACTAAAAACGTCCTCAAAAGCCAAATTATTTTTGCAAATATTACTTAGTGTTCTCTTTTACGTTGGCCAATTTTTATGAATTCCCATAAGCTTGAAGACTGCCTTTACCTGCGACAGCTTTCGTATATGCTGCTGCAACCTCATTAGTGGATATAGTCTCAAGGAAGGTCCTGCTCATAAAAAGCAGCGCCCAAGCAAAAAATGACCATAGACGATACCGAGATTTCAAGTGGGAAAAACCGGGAAACGGAGAACTTTCCGGTGGGGTCTTTTTTCATCCGCGCCGATTTGCGTCCGCATGTTCATGCCTTTTATAACTTTGCGCGCGCTGCCGATGACGTTAGTGACCATCCATCGCTTAAGCCCCAAGAAAAGGTTGCGCGGCTTGAAAAATTTGCCGTAAGCCTTCTTGACGACCAAAACAATGAAATTCCCCAAGCCGTTGAATTAAGAAAAAGCCTACGCCAACTGGAAATCTCCCCCCAGCACAGCCTTGATCTTCTGACGGCTTTTAAACGTGATGCCG
>CAZQOE010000088.1:0-1711 GCA_964594935.1 uncultured Rhodospirillaceae bacterium
CGCCGTGCTGGTGTCGTCCACCGACAAAGTTCTGGCGCGCTCCGGAAATCAGACCGAAGGCGACACCGACCCCACCGCTCACGCTGAAATGATCGTGCTCAAGGAAGCCTCGAAAAAACGGGGCTCGCCGCGCCTCACGGACTGCGACCTTTACGTCACGTTAGAGCCCTGCGCCATGTGCGCCGCCGCCATCAGCCACGCGCGGCTTCGGCGCGTCGTGTTTGCCGCCTACGACCCCAAAGGCGGCGGTGTAGAACACGGGCCGCGTTTTTTCTCTCAACCGACGTGCCATCACGCGCCCGAGATTGTCGGCGGCGTAGAAGAAAAACGCGCGCAGGAAATGCTGAAAAAGTTTTTCGCCAAGAAGCGATAGTTACCACCCCTAGTGGTGATTCATCTTTCGTTAGTAATTTAATCGCATATTTAGTGCATATCTTATCTGCGCAGATTCGTTTTTCATTCGCGCATTTTGTTCGTCACTCATTCCACGCGCACATCGACAACGATGCGTGAGGGGATTTTTTTCCGCGAATGGTTCCGCGCCAAATATGTTGCGCACTTGCAACGCACGCGAACGATGACTCTCGTTTTGGGTCGAATGACCGACCAACATTCAAAATTTTGTTGACTCTTTTCCGCGCAAGACACAACATCATTGCACTCTACTCTAGTCAATCAACTTAGGAGGTCACTATGGCTGCCAAGAAAAAAGCAAAGAAGGTTGCTAAGAAGAAAACCGCTAAGAAGAAGAAGAAGAAATAACTTCCATCGTCCTTGTGACGATGTAATAAATTCTTCAACCCCCGTTCGGTATGCTAAGCGTTTGCTGGCAAGCCGAACGGGGGTTAAGTTTTTTTGGGGGCCTTTATAAACGCCCATGAATCCGGCCTTTATTGAAATACCGCCCCTTTCTGATTTTCCCGATAATAATTATTCGATCCCGTATTTTTGGGGCAGTCCGCCGGAAATTTTTCGGCAATCCGGCCAAACGACATCCCTTGGCGTCAACCGAATTCATCCCCAATAGAGTTACCGGAACGTCTAGATTTTATTATTTTTATTTTTTGTTGCTGCACCGCCCACCGGCTTTGCCGATTCGCATTATGGTCCAACACACAGGCTATGGTCTGAAATAACCCCTCGGAGCGCAGGCTATAATCCAAATTCCGCTCTTTTTTTTGGACTATGGGTTGAGAAATTCGGTTAACCACCGATCTTAAGACTCCGCCTTTGCTCAGCCTATAGTCTGTTTTTTTGCCAAAAAGCTCCTTGGCGAACCCAAGAAGTGTTGCTATAGGGGGTGCCGTGCGGGTATGGCGGAATTGGTAGACGCGGCAGACTCAAAATCTGTTTTCTTCACCGAAGTGTGGGTTCAAGTCCCTCTACCCGCACCAATCAAAAAGCCCCTTACGGGGGCTTTTTGATTGGTAAGCTGCGCGCAAACGCGCCGGAGCGAAGCGACGGCAATTCCCTATACACGCAAGCTATTTTCATCATTCAATCCCTAGAAATTCCCCATCCTAATGCCGGTTGATTACTACATGTAGTATGTCTATAGTTACGCCAACGTAACCATTGGACTTACATATAAGGATATCTCATGCGTTGCCCCTTTTGCGGTGCGGACGACACGCAGGTCAAAGATAGCCGTCCGACGGAAGACAATGCCGCGATCAGGCGTCGTCGGTTTTGCGTTAAATGCGATGCGCGC
>CAZQOE010000088.1:1721-7399 GCA_964594935.1 uncultured Rhodospirillaceae bacterium
CGTTCAACTTCGGGACATGATGGTCCTCAAACGCAACGGCGAGAAAGAGCCCTTCGACCGCGACAAACTGCTGCGGTCGATGCGGATCGCGCTGCGTAAACGCCCCGTCGACGAAGAACGCATCGAACAAGTCACCAACAGCGTCGTCAGGCAACTGGAATCCTTGGGCGAAGGCGAAGTCAGCGCCGCCAGCATCGGCGACCATATTATGGAAGCTTTGCGCAAGCTCGATCACGTCGCTTACGTCCGCTACGCCTCGGTCTATAAGGATTTCCGCTCGCCCGGCGATTTCGAGGACTTTGTCGACACGCTGAAAAAAGAGCCGAGCTAGCCCCTTCCGGCCAAAGGCCTTATTAATGTTCACAGGACTAATCAGGGATATAGGCACAATCGTCGATGTCGCCAAAAGCGGCGATTGGACGCTTAAAATCAAGACCGGCAAGCTTCAGCTTTCCGGCACGTCGATTGGCGCGTCGATCGCCTGCGCGGGCATATGCCTGACCGTCGTTTCAAAGACATATAATACGTTCGACGTTCAGGTCTCGGGCGAAACCCTCAAGAAAACCACGGTTATGAAGTGGGTTCCCGGCACGCTCGTCAATCTTGAGCCCGCGCTGCGCCTCGGCGACGAACTTGGTGGGCATATGGTGACGGGGCATATCGACGGAGTGGCTTTTCTCGCGGCCAAAGAGCGTGTCGACGACAGCCTGCGCCTGCAATTCGACGCGCCGCGCGAACTGGCGCGTTTTCTAGCCCCCAAAGGGTCTGTGGCCCTAGACGGCGTTTCGCTGACCGTCAACGAGGTCGATCACACCCTTTTTACGGCCAACATCATCCCCCATACGCAAAACGAAACGACGCTCGGCAAGCTTGAGGTCGGAGATGGCGTTAACTTCGAGGTCGATCTGTTCGCTCGCTACATCGAACGCCTGTCGCATCCCCAATGACCGCGATTTATATTCATTGGCCGTTTTGCGTCTCAAAATGCCCCTATTGCGATTTCAATTCCCGCGTCGGCGATACCGCCGATCAGGAAATCTGGCGGCGCGCCTATCGGCGCGAGTTGCAGCATTACGCCAACCTGCTTCCCAAGACGAGCGTCGGCTCCATCTATTTCGGGGGAGGCACCCCCTCCCTCATGGAAGCTAAAACCGTGGAATCCGTAATTCAGGATATCACCCGCCTGTGGAAGATCGAGAAAAACGCCGAAATAACCCTCGAAGCCAACCCATCGTCGGTCGAAGCCCAAAAATTCGTGGATTTCCGCAATGCGGGAATCAATCGCCTATCTCTTGGGGTTCAATCACTCAACGATAGGGCTCTCAAATTTCTTGGGCGTATACACAATGCGACCGAAGCGAGGAAAGCAATTGCCTTGGCGGAGAAATATTTTACCCGCTTTTCCTTCGACATGATCTACGGGTATAAGGGCCAAAATCCGGAAAAGTGGGTGCATGAACTCTGCGAAGCCTTGGAATTGGCCAAAGGTCATATTTCCCTTTACCAACTGACAATAGAGCCTCGCACGACGTTTGCCCTACGCGCTGACAAAGGCGAGATACTTGTCGCGAACGAAGACGACGTTTTCGAAATGTACGAAATCACGCAGGAAATAACGAACGATGCCGGATTGCCTGCTTATGAAATTTCTAACCACGCGCGCGCAGGTCAGGAAAGCCGCCATAATCTGGCGTATTGGCGTTACGAGGATTATATCGGCATCGGCCCGGGCGCGCACGGCCGCTATGTCAAAAATGGCATGCGCTATGCCACGGAAAACCATCGCTCACCCGATACATGGTTAGAACAAGTCGAAAAACAAGGCGCAGGACTAAAAGCCCGCGAAACGCTTGATGATGCCACGGCCATGCGCGAAGCCCTTATGATGGGCTTGCGCCTGACCGAAGGCATCGACCTTGGCCGTTGGTGCGAAAAGTTCCCGACGCCCCTGCCCTCGTTTTTGATATCCGCAAAATTGGAGAAGCTTAAGAAGGAAGGCTTGATAGTCGAGGACGAAAAAAAACTGCGCGCGACTGCGGCAGGGTTACAACGGCTCGATGCGGTACTGGCTTTCTTGATTCCTTAGTCTGTAGCCCAACCGGATGGAATCATTTCCGGGTTGAAGAAGAGTGCCCATTGACGTTTCTTCTGCGGCTTCTTCTTATTATCCAAATCTTTTTGCGTAATTCCCGCCAGCTTCATGGCCTTTTCTAGCGATCCGATTGGCGTCATCTGATCGCCCCGCTTGATCGCGTCCTGGACCATTTTCCTGAGCGTTTCCTGAGGAAGCCTTTCCGCGCTGATGGGGATGCTTTTCGTCTTTGCAGCCGCGATCTGGTCGAAGGTCCGTCTCAGCTCCAAAAGACGTCTTTGCTTGACGCGCGACAACGGGCTTGCCGCGGAAGAAGACATTGCCGAACGATAGTTTGGGCGAGGACCGGATCTGGTGCCGTATTTCAAACCTTTCTTGTCGAACATGCCAACATATTTGTCGTCGGTCTGTTCCTGTTTTTTGGCGGCGGCTTCCGGTATCCGCTGCTTTCCTGGCTTCGGCGTCCGTGTGACGCCCGTCATTTTTTCGGCGCGTTCAAGGCTTTTTTCGTCAAGCTTGACCTGAACCCCCGCCGTCGAGGAAGTGACGTTCGTATCGCCGACAATGTCGTAGTGGATTCCCATGCCGACTGCGGCTCCGCCCGGGACGGCTAAATCGGGGCCAACAAGACCTTCCACTTCTTTTGAAGTCACTTTTGTCATTAAATAATCCTCTTAAATAATGACTCATTGTACATCAGGTAGCGTTAAAGGTTGCTGAATCATATGTCAACGCCATGAAAGTAAAAGGAAAAACATAAACGAGGTTAAGGAAATATTATCCAAAAACCGCGCAAATTTAGTAAATGAAAGCAGGGCGTTATATGCGCCTTCCAGCGCGGCTCTTTTCCGCGCTTTTGAAGGCATTATTCTTGACATGTTTTAGGCTAAAAAAATTTACCGTCCGCCCGAAACAAAGGTCGTCGGCGCAGGGTCAATAACTCGCGCGCCGTTCGGCGTCACTTCATTGACAGCCATCGCGCGTTCGACCATTCCAGACTTTGTCAGGCGGAAAATGCCATCAAGACCGGCAAAGCCGTTGGGGTTCGTAAGCGCCGCTTCGTCATAACGCCCCCCGCGTTTGGCGAGAACCGACGCCAAAGCTGTGGCGTCATAAGCCAACGTCGCAAGGCGCGGCGGCTCTTGATTATAGGTTTCGGTATAGCTCGTGATAAAATTTTTCCGCAGAACGGTGTCGGGCGCGGCGTACCAGCTTCCGACAAGGAAGGGATTCAGGCGACCAAGGTCCGGCACATCCCACAACCCCGTTCCAAGAATCTGCGTTCGGGAAGTCGTAAACCCCTCCGCCGCCAATTGCGCCGTGACCGATTTGAGTTCTTTATCCCCGATAGGAAGGAATAAGGCGTCGATATTATCCTTTTGCGCCGCCAAGGCCTTGATTTTATCCACGACGTTACGCGCGGCCGGATCGTAATATTCAATCCCGATCAAATTTTCCCCGCCCTGCGTCACGGCCCTGCGGAATACGCTTCCGACCAGATTTCCGTACGGCGTCGAAGGAACAAGCGCCGCAAAATTATGCTTTCCCTGCAACGATGCATAAGCGACGACGCGATCAACCTGCGCGCTGGGGCTCAAGCCCATAATGTAAACGCCTTTATCGGCCAACGACGTATCTGTCGACAAGGGCAACATCATCAAACCATTGACCTGCGCCACAAGCTTGACCGCAGGAACATCCGACGCGAACAAAGGCCCGATGATAAGTCTTGCGCCATCCACCACGACCGCGCGTGCCGCCTCCTGTGCGCCGCCTTCTGTGGCTGTATCCCGCGGCATCAATTCAAAATTGGCTTCGGAAGCATCAAAGACGGCCTGCTGTGCGGCGTTAAGCATCGCCTGTCCCAAAGCCGCGTTCTTTCCTGAAAGAGGCAAAAGGATTGCGGTCCTCAGCTTGCCGCCTTGCGTCGAGGGAGCTACTCCCTGCGGCTGAATCTGCGCTGCCGGTCCTTGATAATAAGGTTTGTACGTTGCGCCCTGTTTTTGCGATACTGGCGGCGCCGGACGGAACATATCCGCACAACCGACAACTGAAAGCGTAAAAGCAACGCATGCCGCCAAGAAAAGAAAACGTTTCATCGCCCGATTACCCGCAGTTAGGAAAAATGTTGCTTGAAGCTAGCGGGAACGGGGACGCGTGTAAACCGTCGGCGGGGCTTTATCTGGTCGCGACGCCGATCGGCCATTTGGGCGATATATCCTTGCGCGCGCTTATGATTTTGGCTCATGCCGACGTCATCGCCTGCGAAGACACGCGCACGAGCGGCGTTCTCCTTCAAGCTTTCGGCATTAATAAACCGACTCTCTCCTATCACGACCATAACGCCGACGCGCGACGGCCCGAAATTTTAAAGCGCCTTGCGCAAGGCGAAGTCGTGGCGCTGATCAGCGACGCCGGAATGCCCGCCATCGCAGACCCGGGATTCAAGCTTGTGCGCGCCTGTCGCGATGCGGGTTATAGCGTAACCGCCGTTCCTGGCGCGAACGCCGCCATTACGGCCTTGGCTTCGTCAGGTTTGCCGACGGACCAGTTTACATTTGCCGGTTTTCTGCCGCCCAAAAGCGCGGCGCGGAAAAAAGCCGTCGCCGCGTTCAAGCAAAGCGAAGCAACGCTTGTGTTTTATGAATCTCCGCAACGCCTCGCCGCAAGCCTTGCGGATTTGGCGGAAATTTTGGGATCCTTGCGTCCTGCCGCCGTCGCGCGCGAATTGACAAAGTTTTACGAGGAAATGAGGCGCGGAACGTTGGGCGAGCTGGCCGCGCATTACGAAACGAACGAAGCCAAAGGCGAAATCGTCGTTTTGGTCGGAAAAGACGATAATGCACAACCCGAAGCGTTCGACATCGATGCGCTATTGTCGGAAAGGCTCAAACACCTGAGCGTTCGCGACGCCGTCGCTGAAGTTTCCGAAATGACGGGGAATTCCAAAAAAGATATATACGCAAAAGCTCTCAAGTTATCCGCGGCTAAAAAGAAATGACGAAAACGTCCTACAAAACAGGCCTTAATGCCGAAAGGCTTTGCCGCCTTGCGTTAAGGCTCAAATTCTACCGTATCCTCGCCGAACGCTACAAAACCCCCGTCGGGGAAATCGACATCATCGCCGCGCGAGGACGCACCGTCGTCGCCGTCGAAGTCAAATCCCGCGCTTCGCGGGATGCCGCCGTGGAATCAATATCCCCTCAGCAACAAACGCGCATCGTAAACGCCTTGGAGTATTTTATGATGCGCTCGCCCCGTTTTGCAAACGCGAACCTGCGCTTTGACGTGATGCTGGCCTCGCCTTGGCGTTGGCCGACACACATCAAAAACGCATGGTTCGCAAACTAAGTTTTACTTTTTAACTGGGCCCAACGGCAAAACGACTTTGCCGTACACTTCGTTCAGGATTTGCGCAAATGCCGCGTAAATCGCCGAAGCACCGCACAAAACTCCTTCCCATCCCGCAAGGCGCGTGACGGTTTCATTCCCGCTCCAGTCGCCAACAGCCAACAGAAAGAACAATACGGTCAGCGAGCCGAAAACGACCTGCAACGCCTTGTTCATGCGAAGCGTTCCATAGAAC
>CAZQOE010000089.1:0-4502 GCA_964594935.1 uncultured Rhodospirillaceae bacterium
TATGATGATTATAAAGCTGGTCGAGCAAAAACAGATGACATTCTTGTTGCTCAACTCATAAAATCAAAGGATTTTTTTAGGGCACTATCAATACCCATATATGAATGTGAAGGTTTTGAGGCCGACGACCTTATCGCCGCTTATGCCAAAGCGGCAGTAGCGCAGGGGCTCGGCGTGCGTATTGTTTCATCCGACAAGGATTTGATGCAATTGATCCGCAAGGGGGTCGACATGTTCGATCCTTTAAAGACCACGCCCATCGGCCTTGACGAGGTCATGAAAAAATTCGGCGTCGGGCCGGAAAAAGTCATCGAAGTTCAGGCGCTGGCGGGCGACAGCACGGATAATATTCCCGGCGTTCCCGGAATCGGCGTCAAGACGGCCGCCGAGCTTATCAACGCATACGGCGATCTGGAAAATCTTTTGAAGCACGCTGCGGACATCAAGCAACCCAAGCGCCGCGAAGCCTTGATACAGAACGCCGAACTTGCGCGCCTGTCACGCAAGCTTGTCATTTTAGACGATGCCGCGCCCCTACCCGTGCCGATAGAAAAATTAATTTGGGAACGCGATCACCACGTCGAATTAGCGGCGTTTTTCAAAGCACAGAATTTTAAATCTCTTCTGGCAAAGTTAGGCACGATATCCGGTGGCGAGCCGCCGTCCATTCCGCCGCCTTACGAAGAAGAAGCCGCGCACACCGAACCGAAAAAAGAAGAATCTTTGGCCATCAGCGCAAAAGCGGATTACGAACTTGTTCAGACGGAAGAGCGTCTGAAGTGGTGGGTCGAAGCGGCGCAGAAAAACGGTTACGTCGCCGTCGATACGGAAACCGATTCTTTAACCGCCTGCACCGCGAAGCTGGTCGGCATATCGTTGGCGATCGCGCCCGGAAAAGCCTGTTACATTCCCGTCGGCCATATCGACCCGAATACGGCGCCGGAAGACGGCGGTTTTGCTTTTGGCGGCGGCAAAGCGCCCAAGCAAATCGACCTTAAAATCGTCGTCCGGCACTTGAAGGAGTTGATGAAAGACAGCAGCGTTTTGAAGATCGCGCACAACCTGAAATACGACGCGCAAGTCCTTGGGCAACATGGAATAATCGTCGAGCCTTACGACGACACGATGCTTCTTTCCTATGTGCTGGAAGCCGGCGTTCATGGGCACGGATTGGATGAACTGGCCCTCCTCCATTGTCGGCATAAAATGATTTCCTATGACGAGGTGACCGGGACGGGGAAAAGCAGGATTACCTTTGACCGCGTCGCCTTGGACAAGGCCGTCGACTATGCCGCCGAGGACGCGGATTTTGCCTTGCGTTTGTGGCTGATTTTGAAACCCAAAATCGCGCAGCACCACGTGACGCGGGTTTACGAGCGCATCGAACGGCCTTTGGTTCCTGTCGTCGCGCTGATGGAAAAAACCGGCGTGCGCATCGACCCCGAAATCCTGCGTAAGCAAAGCCACGGCTTTGCGACGCGGATGCAAAAACTTGAAACGGAAATTCACGCGCTGGCCGGACATCCTTTTAACGTCGGATCGCCGCAGCAGCTTGGAAACGTTCTATTCGCCGAAATGGGCTTGCCTGGCGGGGTGAAGGGAAAGAACGGCGCGTATTCGACGGCGTCGAACGTTCTTGAGCCCTTGGCCGAGGCGGGAAACGAAATCGTCACGAAACTTCTGGATTGGCGCAGCGTCGCAAAACTGAAATCGACGTATACCGACGCCCTGCCCGAGCAGATAAGTCCGAAGAGCGGGCGCGTGCACACGTCGTATTCGATGGTCGGCGCGGCGACGGGCCGTTTGTCGTCGACCGATCCCAATTTGCAGAACATCCCCATCCGCACAGAAGACGGTCGGGCCATTCGCCGCGCATTTGTCGCCGAAGAAGGGTATACGCTGCTGTCCGTCGATTATTCGCAAATCGAAATGCGCTTGGCGGCGTCGATGGCGGGCGTAGCGGCGTTGATAAAGGGTTTTCATGAAGGACTCGACATTCATGCGCTGACGGCTTCGCAGGTTTTTGGAATCCCCCTCAAGGACATGACGCCCGACAAGCGCCGCGCCGCCAAGGCTATTAATTTCGGCATTATCTATGGCTTGAGCGGTTTTGGATTGTCGAAACAGATCGGGATTTCACCGAGCGAAGGGAACGAATTTATTCGCAGTTATCTCGACCGCTTCTTTGAATTGCGGGATTGGCTGGAAACGACGAAGGATTTCGCCCACGCGCACGGCTATGTTGAAACGCTGTTCGGGCGGCGCATTCATGTGACGGGCATCAACGAAAAAAGCGGCCCGCGGCGCAATGCCGCCGAACGGCAAGCCATCAACGCGCCCTTGCAAGGCACGGCAGCCGACATCATCAAACGCGCGATGATACGCGTCGTGCCCGCGTTGGAAGACGCCAAGCTTGGCGCGCGGCTTTTGATGCAGGTGCACGACGAATTGGTTTTTGAAGTTCCGTTAAAGGAACTCGACGCGACGGCAAAACTGGTCAAACAAGTGATGGAAAACGCCTGCGCGCCTGCCGTCGAATTACGCGTCCCCTTGGTCGCCGATTTCGGTCATGCCGCGAATTGGGCCGAAGCGCATTAAGAGGCTTGTCCGTTCTCAAAAACCCCTTGTATTGTTAGGGTAAGTTCCGTCGATTCTTTTTTGACCTTGTTTATGTCCGCAACCGAAACACAGAGCAGCGATTTATTGCCCCCTTTCGCGCGCATCGCGGCGCCCTACCTGATTTTGGCGCTTATCGTCTTTGCGGCATATGCGAACATCTTCAACAACGAATTCCTTTTCGATGACGACCTGCTGATCAAAATCAACACCTATTTGCGCGGATGGGATCACATCGGCGACATTTTGACGAAATCGACGACCAGCGGCGCCCAGATCGTCGGCGGATTTTACAGGCCTCTACAGATTTTGCTTTACCTGTTCGCGTTTCATTTGGGCGACGGGGGTACTTTCTTTTTTCATGCGCTCAATCTCGGCCTTCATATCGCCAACGTTTGCTTTGTGTATAAAATCGGCTTGAAGCTCGGGTTTGACCCGAAAGCCGTTTTTGTTGGAGCCCTTTTGTGGGGAGTTCACCCCATCCATACGGAAGCCGTCACTTATATGAGCGCGACGGCGGATCCCCTTTCGACGTTCTTCTGCCTGTGGGCAATCGTGATTCTGCTACCCGATTTTACGCCGCGCAAAATTCTGAGCGTCATTCCGCTGTTCTTTTTGGGGCTTGTCAGCAAGGAAACCGTCGCGATGTTTCCTTTGCTGGTCATGGCGTGCCTGTTTTACACAAGCCCCGATCGCCTTAAGCCCCGCGCCTATTTCAAGACGTGGCCCCTGTGGGTTATCACCCTTGTTTTCGTATACTGGCGCACGCACATGCAAGGCCTCGACGGGCCGCAGACGTATGGCCGCTTTTATGCGATGCCGCAGTTCGCCGACCTGAAGGCCTATGCGGACGAGCCTATTTACAGGGTTTACACTTTCCTTGCGACGCTGCCCGAATATCTGCGGCTTTTGCTCTGGCCGGCCGATTTGCACATGGAAAGGTCGTTCCCCATCCAGCCGACGTTCTGGGCGTGGCTTGTCTGGGGCGGCGTGATGATGCTCGTCTTTGCGCTGGGGCATATCGCCTACAGTTCAAAAATCAAGCGCGGGCTAGAGCTGAGCTGGGGCTTTTTGTGGTTCGGGGCCGCGCACGCGCCCGACACGGGATTGCTGATACCCATGAATTCCCTATTTCTGGAACATTGGATGTATTTGCCTTCCATAGGATTGTTTTTGGGATTGGCGCAGACGGCCTTCGTCCTGACAAAAAAGTCGCCGCGCTTCGTACCTATTTTTTGTTTGTCTATCGCGCTGGTGTCCGCCTTGGCGCTGTCGGCTAAAACATACGCCCAGAACGAAATTTGGCGGAACCCGCCGCTGTTCTATAACAACATTTTCAAATACGGGATAAAATCGGCGCGGGCGCGCAATAACTTGGCGCTTTATTATTCGGATCATGGCCAACTGAAACTGGCCCTCGAGCAGTTCAAGCTGGCAATTGCTGCTTCCGACATTTACGCCGAAACGCGGTATAACCTCGCACTGACCATTTTGCGTTTATCCGAGGACAAGGAAAGCGTCGCGGAAGCGATGAAGCATTTGGAGCGTTCGATCGAAATCGAACCCAGCTTTTATCGTTCCTATAGAACAATCGGCGACATTTACGAAATCCTGCTGCACGACAAGAAAAAGGCCGATTTGTATCACGCCCGTGCGGACGCCATCCTCAATCAACGCAAATAGGCTTTTTCGCGCCGGATTTATCGGCGTAAAGCCGCAGATCGGCCGTCTGCATCACGGCATTCGCGCTGCTGGTTCCCGTATAGGCCGCGAAGCCGAAACTGGCGCGCAACGGCGAACCTTCGGGCAAGGTGATTTGCTTTCCGATGGCCCTTTCGAGCTTCGCGAGCCTTTTGATTCCCATCGCTTCGTCCATGTGGGTCAAG
>CAZQOE010000089.1:4512-7226 GCA_964594935.1 uncultured Rhodospirillaceae bacterium
GTCAAGAGAAGCGCGAACGTGTCACCGTCAAGGCGCGCGACGGCATCGTTCGCGCGCACGCCGTTGCGCAATGTTTCCGCGATGGTACGCAGATACGCGTCGCCCGTCTGGCGTCCCCATGTGGCGTTAACCGATTTGAAGTCGTCGATGTCGATCATGACCAACACGCCGTCGTAATCTGCGTCGCGCCGCGACATGGCAAGTTCGCGCTTGAACGCCTGAGAAAATCCGCGGCGGTTCGCGAGCCCCGTCAGTTCGTCCGTCAGCGTCGCGTCTTCCAGTTTCCGGATGCGGGCTTCCTGCATGCGGATGAGCGTTTCCGCCTGATTGAGCGCGATGCGAAGCTCAAGCATCAATTCGGCGCTTTCGAAGTCCGCGTTTTCGGCGACGCCCGAACGCGGCGCGAACATATTCAGTCCCTGCCCCAAGGCGACGGGGCGGGAGGAGGCTGTCGTTTGCTCTTTATTTAAAGCGCTCATAGTCGGCTCCTTGGATAAGTCTGGCTAAGCCATAAACAGCAAAGAGCGTGCCAAGTTATCCACAGGATTAATGTATTGAAAAATAAAGAACTTTTATAATCTGGCCTTTGATTTATTTGCCTGAATCGGCAGAAAATGCCCGCATAGGTGATTCTCGCGCCTATAATAACGTGTTCTTGATTTCGTGCTTATTCATTGACTCCGGATTCCTTGCTTTCTATAAAGCACCCTCTTTTGAAGGATTAGAAAATGAAACGTACGTATCAACCCAGCAAGTTAATTCGCAAGCGCCGTCATGGTTTTCGCTCGCGCATGGCCACCGTCGGCGGCCGTAAAGTCTTGGCTCGCCGCCGCGCTCAGGGCCGCAAGAAGCTGTCGGCCTAATTTGGTTGCCGGAAACCACAAACTCGAAATCTTACGCAAACGCGCCGAATTCCTTGCTGTCGCTTCAAGCGGCAAAAGATGGGTCGCGCCCGGATTTATTCTGCAAGTCGGCGCAGCGCATGAGCCGACGCCCGCTATTCGTTATGGCCTGACGGCCAGCAGCAAAATCGGCAATGCCGTTATACGCAACCGCGCGCGCCGCCGCCTGCGCGCTTTGGCCGCGCAGATTTTGCCCCAAGATGTGTCCGAACACGATTATGTTCTTGTCGCCCGCGCGACGACGCCCAAATGCGCTTTTGCCGATTTGCAAAAAGAGCTGATCGGCGGGTTGAAACGGCTGAAGCTGTGGCGCGAACAGGCTTGACCGGCGCCGCGTGAACGCTCGCCTCCCTCATTTATGAAAGATCATTGATTCCATGCTTTCCCTTCAGGGCATTACTTACCGCGTCGGCGGACGCACGCTGCTTGACAACGTTTCGGTCAATATTCCGGCGGGGCGGCGCGTCGGCCTTGTTGGGCCTAACGGCGCGGGTAAGACGACGTTGTTCAGGATTATTTCGGGCGAACTTGACGCCGACGGCGGCGAGGTTTCGTTTATCAAAGGCGCAAGCCTCGGCATGGTTCGCCAAGACATGCCCGACGACGAAACGCCCATTATCGATGTCGTCCTGTCGTCCGACACCGAACGCACGGCCCTTTTGAAAGAAGCCGAAACGACGGAAGACATCGACCGCATCGGCCACATATACGAACGCTTGAACGAAATAAACGCCTATGACGCGCCCTCCCGCGCGGCGTCCATTCTCGCGGGGCTGGGATTCAGCGAAGCCGCTCAGAAAAGCCCTATTTCTTCCTTTTCGGGCGGATGGCGCGGACGCGTGGCCTTGGCTTCCGTTTTGTTTCTTCAACCCAACGTCCTGCTGCTCGACGAGCCGACCAATCACTTGGACATCGAATCGATGGTGTGGCTGGAAAATTTCCTGATGCGCTATCAGGAAACGCTGATCATCATCAGCCATGACCGCGATATTTTGAACAAGACGGTCGATCACATTCTGCATCTGGAAAACAAGAAGCTTGTCCTTTACACGGGCAATTACGACGAGTTCGAGCGCCGCCGCGCCGAGCGGCTGATGAGCCAGCAGGCTTTGCACGACAAACAGGTCGCGCAAAAAGCGCATCTGATGAAATTCGTCGATCGCTTCCGCGCTTCCGCCGCCAAGGCGCGGCAGGCGCAAAGCCGCCTGAAGGCCATCGAACGCATGGATATCGTCGACGCCGTCATCGCGGAACGCGTGACGGCTTTCAGATTCCCCGAACCCAATACGATGAAGCCGCCGCTAATCCGGCTTGACCACGTCGAGGCCGGGTACATCAAAGGCAAGCCCGTTCTTCGCAACTTGAACCTGACGATCAATCCGGGCGACCGCATCGCGCTTTTGGGCGCGAACGGAAACGGCAAATCGACGCTGATAAAAATTCTGTCTTCCCGGCTAATGCCGATGGCGGGCGAGATCCACAAATCCGGCAAGCTGAAAATCGGTTATTTCGCGCAATTCCAGACCGACGAGCTGGATACGACGATCACGCCGTTTGAAACGCTGGCTGTGGCGATGAACGAACCGTCGGAAGTGAAAGTCCGCGCAAGACTCAGCGGCTTCGGATTCGACAAGCACAAGGCGGATACGCGCGTGGGCGAACTTTCCGGCGGCGAAAAAGCGCGCGTCATGCTGGCGAAAATCCTGAAAAATTATGGAAACTTCCTGATTCTGGACGAGCCGACCAACGATCTGGATCTGCCGTCGCTGCGCGTGCTTGAGGAAGCGCTGGCGGCGTATGATTCCACCGTGG
>CAZQOE010000090.1:0-7170 GCA_964594935.1 uncultured Rhodospirillaceae bacterium
ATCAAACGGTCTTTGGAATCGCTGACTTTAATGTTTCGGGCGCGAAGGATAAGCGCGCGCTCGGGGGCGCTCCAGGTCAGCAGAATTGAGTCGATGTCGACCGTACTGTCCGGAATCACGCTTTCGATGCCCGTCTTGATATAGGGGGCCAGAAAATTAGGGCTTATGGGCGACGAGCTGAGCCGCCAAGCCAACAACAGCGCGCAAATGACGACGATGCCGACAAGGGCGGCAAGAACTTCGGCTATATATCGGAGAGGACGTAACATGCAGGTCTATAGATAAAGGCCTTTGACGAATTTTCAAACGGGGCTATCTCTATCACAGAGAAACGAATAACGCCAACAGACGGAAATATAACGATTATGCCGACGATTTTGCCCGTTGACGACCAGTCTATCGCCCGCGCCGCAACCCTGTTGCGCGAGGGTAGGCTTGTCGCTTTTCCGACCGAAACCGTCTATGGGCTCGGCGCCGACGCCACAAACGGGCGCGCCGTCGCGGCTATTTACGAAGCCAAAGGTCGCCCATCTTTTAATCCTTTGATCGTCCACGTCGCGGAAACAAGCGCCCTTGATTCTCTGATTGAATGGAATGACGCGGCGCGAATGCTGGCTTCGAAATTCTGGCCCGGGCCGATGACGCTTGTCCTGTCGCGCAAAAAAGATTCCCCCGTATCACTTTTGGTTAGCGCGGGGCTGGAAACGCTTGCCGTCCGGATTCCGTCGAATCCCGACGCTCTGAAATTGCTGCGCGCCGTCGGTTTGCCGATTGCGGCGCCTAGCGCCAACGCTTCGGGCAAACTGAGCCCGACGATGCCCGAGCACGTTGCCGAATCTTTGGGCGATAGTGTCGATCTGATTTTGGCGGGCGGCCGTTCGCAAATAGGTGTGGAGTCGACCGTTATCAATCTGACGTCTCCCGCGCCGATGATTTTGCGCCCCGGGGCCGTGACGAAGGAACAGCTTGAGGCGGCCCTTGGCCGCGAAGTCGCTACGTTCGAATCCGCCGGTGCCGATCCCGACGCGCCGCCGTCCCCCGGCATGCTGGCAAGCCATTACGCGCCGCATTTACCTGTTCGCCTGAACGCCACGACCATCGATGCTTTCGAGGCTTTTTTGGCATTCGGCGACGACCGTTCCGTCAAGGGCAGCGGGGCGCGGTTGAACTTGAGTCCGCGCGGAGACTTTAATGAAGCCGCCGCGAATTTATTCGCCATGCTGCGCGAATTGGACAAGCCGCCGCAAAAACGCATTGCCGTCGCCCCCGTTCCCGACGTCGGGCTTGGCGCCGCCATCAACGACAGGCTGCGTCGAGCGGCCGCGCGATAATATCGCCAAGACCTGTTGATGCTCTCTTGTGCCCGCTTATATAAGAGCTTTCTGCGGCGTTCGATTTTGTGTTATGAATCGAATCCCTCCTTTTTGCGTTTTCTTTTCAAATGCCTTTTGTCCAAAACCCCTTCGCCGGTATCGAAAGCCCCTTTTTCTGGCCAGTCGGTCTGGCGCTGTCGATGGAAAGGGACGCTCTGGAAACACCGGAAAAAAGCCGGCCGTTTTTGGCGAAAATCGCCAAAAAACCCGCCGCCCGTTTTTCCCCCGATTGGGCGACGCCGAACAAGATCGTTTATGACAAGCCCGCTTTCGTTCTTCGCGATTTTTCGACCTCTTTTGCCGCCAACGAAATTCCCACGCTTATCGTTCCCCCTTATTCCGGCCATGCGGCGACGATGGCCGATAACTGCGAAAAGCAAAGCATCGTCGAAAGGCTCATGCAAAACGGGTTAACGCGTGTTTTTTGCATCGAGTGGCGCGACGCCGTTCAAAAGACGAAGGATTACGACATCGACGACTGCCTTGCCGGAATTCACGCCGCCGTTTGCGATATGGGGGGGCGCGTCAATCTTGTCGGCCTGTGCCTCGGCGGCTTGTTGGCCGCCCTTTATGCGACGAGGTATCAACCGCATATCGCGGCGCTGGTTTGCGTCGGAACGCCTTTCGACACGCAAACGGGCAACGGCGCCGTACGCGATCTTGCGAACGCCTTGCCGATGTCTTTTTACGAAAACCTTGTTGCCGCCGGAAATGGGGTTCTTGAAGGGCGTTTGATGCTGGAGGGATTGAAGGGCCTGGGCGGCGAACAACACATTCTGAACAAGTATCTTTCAATTAACGAACACATCGACGACCCCGAATACCGGGAAAAAACAACGGCCTTTGAACGTTGGTATCTGAACGTCGTCGACCTGCCCGGGCGGCTTTATTTACAGATTGTCGAGCAACTATTTAAAGATAACCGCTTTATGAAAGGCGAAATGACGGCGCTGGGGCAAAACGCAAAACCGCAATCTATTGCCTGCCCTGTTTATCTTTTGGCGGGGGCGGCGGACGACATTGCCCCCAAGGATCAGGTTTTCAACGTTGCGGGCTTGTTGGGAACGTCCGCAAATAAAATTGTCAAAGACCTTGCGTCGGGCGGACATATGGGTTTGTTTAGCGGAACGCGAGCGATACGGGAAAATTGGTCTAAAATCGCCGTGTGGCTGTTGAAATAAATTTTTCGGGGCTTCATGTTTTCTGAAGAAATTAGCAAACGCGCGCGTGACGTGGTCGTCGCCTTCACAACGGCGAAACGCAAGCTTGTGACGGCGGAATCCTGCACGGGTGGTTTGGTGGCTGCTGCCCTGACGGACGTGCCGGGCGCGTCCGCCGTTTTGGAACGCGGATTCATTACATACAGCAACGAGGCTAAGACCGAAGTGCTGAGCGTCATGCCGGAATTAATCGCGCAGCTTGGCGCCGTGAGCGACCGTGCCGCCGAAGAAATGGCGCGGGGTGCACTGGAATTTTCGCATGCCGACGTGGCCATATCGGTCACGGGCATCGCGGGACCCGACGGCGGCACCGACCAAAAACCCGTAGGGCTTGTTTATTTCGGCCTTGCGACGCGGCAGGGCGTGTTGATGAATTACAAATGCCGGTTTTCGGGAACGCGCGACGAGATAAGAATGGCGGCCGTCGCTGAAGCGTTAAAGCTTGTGTTGACAGTTGCGGACTAGCCGGGATTTGCGCATGTTATTTTTGGAGCGCAATTAAGCAAGCTTGAGGCGAAAATTGTGATTTTTGAGATTTTTGCGCGGAGCGTACCCTTGCGTACGTGAGCAGCAAAAATCGAAAAAAGCGCGATTTGCGTCCAAGCGCTGCTTAATTGCCAATCGTGCCGTTGTCGACCTGAAACATTTGGGCGTATGAATTTAACGGCGCAAACGTTTCGGCATCCGTGCCGGTAAACCACGTCTGGGCGCCGATTGAGAGAATTTCTTCGAACAAGGCTTCGCGGCGGAAATCGTCGAGATGCGCCGCAATGTCGTCGAGTAGGAACAAAGGCGCCATGCGCCGCGCTTCCGATAAAAGGCGGACATAACTTAACATCAACGCGATCATCAGGGCCTTTTGTTCGCCTGTTGAACAGGTTTCAGCGGGGCATTTTTTGGTGCAATGCGTGACGCGCAGGTCGCTCCGGTGCGCGCCAACCGCGCACGTTCCGCGCATCGCGTCTTCCGTGCGCGAACGGATGAAGGCTTCGCGCAGAGCGTCTTCAACCGGCAACGCGGGAGAGGAGTCCAGCATGTCTTCGGCTGTGCCACGCACTTCGATGTCGGCGCGTGGAAAAACATCGCCGCCGTCGGCGATCGCCGCGCGCAAACAATCGATCATATGCCGCCGCGCGGCCGCGATGGCCACCGCCGCTTGCGCCATTTCGTTTTCCAGAGCCGACAGCCACAAAGCATCGGCCCGTCCTTCGCGCAACAGGCACAATCTTTCGCGCATCGCTTTTTCATAAACGCGGACGCGGCCCCCGTGTGCGGGATCGAAGCTGTAGACGAGGCGGTCGAGAAACTTTCGCCGCGCCGAGACGCCTTCGGCCAGAAGCCTGTCCATGTCGGGCGTAATCCACGCCATCGCGATGTGTTCGGCGAGCAGGTTTTGGCCCCGCGTCGGTTTGCCGTCGATGTGGACAAGGCGTCTTTCGCCTTCGGAATCGTTGACGGCGTTGTCGCGCCCTGTGCCGATGCGCAAAGCGCCTGCGTTCGTCTGTAATTCTATCGCGACGGCCCACGGATCGGAGATGGCCCTGTTTTGAAATTCGGAGAGCGGGCTGCGCCGAAGGCCGCGCCCTGGAACCAGAAGGCTGATGGCTTCGAGAAGATTGGTCTTGCCGCTGCCGTTAGCGCCCGTAAGGACGACGGGGGCTTCGCCGACGTCAAGGCGCAGGCTTCCGTAGTTGCGGAAATTTGAAAGCGTGATTTGGGAAATGGAAAGAGGCTTGGAAATCAAAACACGGGGATCGACAAAGGAATCCTGTAATACCCGCTTAGCCTCCGGCATAGTTGATCATCCCCGTCCAGAAGCGTTCAAGCTTCCGCAAAACCTCGCCGGCTTGAACGAGCTCTTCGGGCGTAATCTTGGCGTTAGCCAAAGAGTTCGATTGACGCTCGAGGCTTTCGCTGATGCTCTTGTGCAAAGCCAATCCCTTGGGCGACAATTTGATGCGCACCGAGCGGCGGTCGTGCGGCGAGCGCTCTTGAACAAGATATTGATTTTCGACCATTTTCTTGACGTTATAGGAAACGTTCGAGCCGAGGTAATAGCCCCGCGCCGTCAGCTCGCCCACGGTCATTTCGTCGACGCCGATGTTATAAAGAATAAGGGCTTGGACGTTGTTGATGTCCTGAATTCCCGCGCGATCGAGGTCGGCTTTGACGACTTCGAGAAAGTGGCGGTGGACGCGTTCGATCAACAGAACGGCTTCATAATAAGCGTGGCGCACGGCAATCCCCCTTAACGGGAACAAAGGAATAAGGATGGTCGCATATTTGCGAACCAAAAGCTATTGATGAGCCTATTAGTATTGATTTTACGTTAAAAATCAATATCGGAGCCTAAATATTCTACCCCAGCATATGCATTTACGGAACTTCTCTTAATATCTCGAATATTGAGGCGAAAATCGTGATTTTCTTGATTTTCGAGCGGAGCGTACTTCCTTGCGTACGTGAGCATCGAAAATCAAGAAAAGCGCGATTTGCCTTGTCCGCCGAAGCCTTGGCAAAGGCGGAAGCCCAAGAGGCGAGATCGCCAACCTCGCTCTTGCGTTCTAATGTTGCTTCGGGCATTCTGCGCGCCAACAAGTTAATTCCTGCCGATTTCGGCGCCAATTCACCAACCCCACGAGGACAGACGATGAGTAACGCGTTCATTCTGATTTTCAGCTGTGGCGTTTTCGCCCTGATATATGGCTTGCTGACCGCACGCTATGTTCTTTCGGCCTCCGCCGGCACCCCCAAGATGCAGGCGATTTCGGCGGCGATTCAGGAAGGCGCTCAAGCCTATCTGAACCGCCAGTATATGACCGTCGCCCTTGTGGGCATCGTCATCTGCGCCGTTCTGGGCATCTTTTTAGGCGCCCACGTCGCCCTTGGCTTTGTTATCGGCGCCGTTCTTTCGGGCGCTGCGGGCTACATCGGCATGAACGTTTCGGTGCGCGCCAACGTGCGCACGGCTGCCGCAGCCTCAAGCGGTATGAAGCAGGCTCTGGGCATTGCGTTCAAATCGGGCGCGATCACGGGCATGCTTGTGGTCGGCCTCGGCCTTCTGGGCGTGAGCGGCTACTACTACGCTTTGCTGCAATGGAAGGGCGGGATGGACGATGCGTCGATGCGGTCCATCATTGAAGCCCTTGTCGCCTTGAGCTTTGGCGCGTCGCTGATTTCGATTTTCGCGCGCTTGGGCGGCGGAATCTTCACAAAGGGCGCCGACGTCGGCGCCGACCTCGTCGGTAAAGTCGAAGCCGGAATTCCGGAAGACGACCCGCGCAACCCCGCCGTTATCGCCGATAACGTCGGCGACAATGTCGGCGATTGCGCCGGCATGGCGGCCGATTTGTTTGAAACCTATGCCGTAACCATCGTGGCGACGATGCTTCTGGCATCCACTTTCTTTGCCGGCGAAGTCCGTTCGACCATGATGATTCTGCCCCTTCTGATCGGCGGCGTGTGCATCGTGGCGTCCATCATCGGGACGTTCTTCGTCCGCCTGGGCAAAGGCAAGAACATCATGGGCGCGCTGTACAAGGGATTGATCGTCACCGGCGTCATTTCGGCGTCGTTCATCGTTTCGACGATCAACGTCCTGATCGGCGTGGACACCCAGATCGCGATGACCAACGGCACGACGATTTCCGGATCGAGCATGGCTTACTGCGCTTTTGTCGGCCTTGCCGTGACGGCTTTGATGGTCATGATCACCGAGTACTACACCTCGACCGCCTACGGGCCGGTCAAGAGCATCGCGGCGGCCTCGGCCAACGGCCACGGCACGAACGTCATCCAAGGCTTGGCGGTGTCGATGGAATCGACGGCCTTGCCCGTTGTCGTTATCTGCATCGGCATCATCATCGCCTACACCCTTGCGGGGCTTTTCGGCATCGCTTTGGCTGCCACGACGATGTTGGCCTTGGCGGGCATGATCGTCGCGTTGGACGCTTATGGCCCCGTCACCGACAACGCGGGCGGCATTGCGGAAATGTCCAATATGCCCAAGGAAATCCGCGTGACGACCGACGCGCTCGACGCCGTCGGCAACACGACGAAAGCCGTGACGAAGGGCTATGCCATCGCCTCGGCCGGACTTGCGGCTTTGGTGTTGTTCGCGGCCTACATTCAGGACCTGCAGCATTATTTCCCGAACGTCGATGTGAAATTTGATCTGCAGAACCCGTATGTCGTCGTAGGCCTGTTTATCGGCGGGTTGCTGCCTTACCTGTTCGGCGCCATGGCGATGACCGCCGTGGGCCGCGCAGCCGGAGCGGTGGTGCAGGAAGTGCGCCGCCAGTTCCGCGAGATCAAGGGCATCATGGAAGGCAAAGCCAAGCCCGAATACGGCACGGCCGTCGACATGCTGACGAAGGCCGCCATTCGCGAAATGATTGTGCCGTCCTTGCTGCCTGTTGCGGCTCCTGTCGTCTTGTACTTTGTGGTTCGCGTCGTCGCGGGTCAGGCTCAGGCCTTCACCGCTTTGGGCGCGATGCTGCTGGGTACGATCGTGACGGGCCTTTTCGTCGCCATCTCGATGACCTCGGGCGGCGGCGCATGGGATAACGCCAAGAAGT
>CAZQOE010000091.1:0-438 GCA_964594935.1 uncultured Rhodospirillaceae bacterium
AAAAAAATGAATTTGTTTTTATCTTAGGGGATAGTGAACTCAGCCCCGACTGGCTGCCTGACGTTGATTTCTGCCAACACACTGGATGGGTTCACGAGGTTTGGCGCGCATGTCGCCTTCTGTGCGTCAAATAGTGCTGCAATTGATTGGGGATCATTCTGAGTTATAGAAAGACAGTCTATAGCTCATAAAAAAGGTCTATTTACGACGCTTTCAAAGGGCGCGGTGGGGCACGAGTTAATCACTCTTGCCTCACCACTTTCCTCTTTATATTTCAAGATATTGTTGTCTTTTTGGTTCAAGCGAAGACCGTTGTAACGCTATAATGATCCTACATAATGCGGCAAATTTTTAGGGATTCTAAATGGTTAATAGTTAGGCTATGGTGAGGACATCATGAAAACAGCGCTGAAGCCACTAATCAACTATCGTCAAAAA
>CAZQOE010000091.1:448-7159 GCA_964594935.1 uncultured Rhodospirillaceae bacterium
CGCTGATCAATCTGCTCAGCGTTTTCGGTGGCCGTCTGCCTAACCTCGATTTTCAAAAATACCTGTTTCTGTTTGCACAAGAGGTAGAAAAAGAGCCTTCTTTTGAATTTGTTCCTTACAAATTTGGCAGTTTTTCTTTCCAATCATATGCCGATAAACGCCGGCTTGTCGAGATCGGCGTTTTGTCGGCAACGGATGATTGGCATCTGCAAAAAGCATGTCAGGCTGATGATTTTTTTAGCGATCTTCAGTTTCGTCATTTTTACAAAAAATATTGTGGCTTGAAGGGCGACAAGCTCGTTCAGGACATATATCGCCGCTATCCATACTATGCGATCAACAGCGAGATTGCCTCCCGCCTGATGGACAAACAAGAACTTGCGGCCATAGCGGATAAACGCCCCAATGATGCTTCAACATGCTTCTTTACCATCGGCTATGAAGGCTCTTCTTTCGATGGATATTTGAACCGCTTGATCAAAAACAACATCAAAACATTGATCGACGTGCGCCGCAATCCTCTGAGCCGCAAGTATGGTTTTTCCAAGAAAACGCTTTCCGAAACCGTCAAAAAGCTTGGCATTGAATATCTCCATGTCCCCGAGCTTGGCATTGCCTCAGATAAACGCCAGGAACTTAATACTCAAGCCGACTATGACCGGCTTTTTAATTCCTATGAAAAGGAAGAGTTAAAGCAGAACAAAAAATCCCTCGTGCAGTTGTTCGAGACTTTCCTTTCCAAGAAGCGAGTGGCCATAACCTGTTTTGAGGCCGATGTGCGCATGTGTCACCGTGGTCGCGTTGCTAAAGCCCTTTCGCAACTCCCAGAATGGAAATATAGTATTTGCCATATCTGAGCGAGTCGGAAAAATGGCCAAAGAAAAAATTCTGATTGCGGTTAAAACCTATCCAACAATCTCCGAAAAATATACGGAGCTTGCCTGCACAGCAGGAGTTCGTGAGGATGGATCGTGGATTCGGTTATATCCTATTCCATTCCGCTTTTTAGACCACGAGAAGCGTTACAAAAAATATCAATGGATCGAAGCTGATCTTGCTTCTCGAAAAAAAGAAGATTCTCGGCCTGAAAGTTTTCGCGTTACCAATACAGACACAATAAAAATTCTAGGCAAAATAGGGACGGAGCGTGACTGGGAAGACCGTCGCAAACTAATTTTGGGCAACAACACAATACACACCAACATTAAAGAGCTTATTGGCCTCGCTCATGCAAACAAGCTTTCTCTGGCCGTTTTTAAGCCCGCCGCAATTCTGGATTTTGTTGCGGAAGAATCCGCCCCCGAATGGCCGCAAGAGAAGATCAATAAAGTCCTCGCCCGCCTCAAACAGGGAAATCTCTTCCAAGATAAGGACCTTGAAGATTTTAAGATAATGCCGAAACTTCCGTTCAAATTCTCGTATCGATTTATGGATGACGCCGGAACTGAAAGCAAGTTGATGATTGAAGATTGGGAGGTTGGTCAGCTCTATCTCAATAGCGTAAAGCAATATGGCAAAGATCAAGCGGTCAGCAAAGTCAGGGAAAAGTATTTTGATAATTTTGCCAAGACCAAGGACCTCCATCTCTTCCTCGGAACCACCTATGAATGGCATGTCCGAAAAGCCAAAAACCCATTTGTAATCGTTGGAGCCTTCTATCCGCCGCACTTAAAACAAAAGTCTTTTCTGTAGAAGATTTTGGGAGTCATTTGGGAGTATAGAGTGAGAGAAACGAGCAGTTTTTGAGAGAAACGAATAAAAATAAGCAAAAAAAGCAGCGTTTTAGGGGGGGGGAGCCTAGGCGCGGGTGGACTTTGACATGGTAGGGGTCACAGGTTCAATCCCTGTTGTGCCCACCACTTTTTCAAATGCTTCGCATTTGAAAAAGTGCCACGACGTAGCCCAGCGGGCGAAGGCGGGCTGGTTATCATTCTCTCTGCATTCAATAATTTTTTGTTTTGCGCGCATTCGCGCGCAGGCCCTGTTGTGTCCTCCAGCGTTTGTAAAAGTAAATAAGTGATAGCTGCCGCAACACAACAACGGCCAAGCTCATGGCGATGGCGAAATTCTTTTTTTCTGAAGCACGCAGGTGTACATCGGCAGCGGAACCCTAAGGGAGTCCGGCTTCGGCTCGAACGGAAGGACGTCTTTTTCCTTCCATTCCTTGAACACGTTTTCCAGCCTCCGGTACTGATCCTCTTTCAGGGGAACGGCCGTGGCATAGATTTCCGGCGATATATAGCCAAAAGCGATATCGGTCAGATCGGATACTGACTCGGCCTTAACCTCAAAACCGGCTTCTTCCGCCATAAACTTCAGGCTTTCGCAGGAAGGAAAATGCCGGTCAGTCAAGAGTTGGTCAACGGTCCAACGTCCTGTGGACGCTGCACACTCGGCGAACAGCGTATTGTAGTGCGCGGCCGTTTCCGTTTCGAGAACTCCGTCATTAAGAACAACGAGAACCGCGCCGTCTTTCAGGACGCTATAGATTTGTTCGAACATCCTGGGCTGATTTTCTTCGGAAATAAATGGCAAGGCGAAACGAAGAATTCCGGCATCAAAAGAATTCGGAGCAAAAGGCAGATGCAACAGATTGCCTTGGACTGGCTGAACGTCAGGCCCTTCTTGTTTCATCGCCAACAGATCCACGCGATCGATGTCGATCCCGACCGAAAGAACGGCACGATCACCCTGCCGGCCCAGTTGCGATACGACCGTCTGTGCAACATGGCCGTCGCCGGAGCCAAAATCGGCGATCATGCATTTTCTGTTTGAGAGCACGGCCGCAATCGGCTTCGTAAATATGTAGTCGACGAAACCGGGGTCACAATAGCTGTAGATTAGCTCGTCGCGAAAAATAACATTACGCCAAAAATTCAGTCCTCCGTCTGGCGCAAAACGACGCTCGGAATAGGCCCGGGTAACCCATTTTTCCTTCTCTCTCAAATCATCGGACATAATATTTTCCCTTATAAACCGTCCCAAAAATACATACCCCTATTAATCTGCCGATAATATACTTTATGAAACAAAGCTAAATATACTTTCATGCAAAGAATCAAAAACATCAAGAAGGTGGGGCTCCCCCGCCCAGCCACTCGCTGACATGGTAGGGGTCACAGGTTCAATCCCTGTTGTGCCCACCACTTTTTCAGAAAATCCGGCACATGACCATGCGCCCCGAAAATTTCCGGAGATGTCCGCTAAACGTAAGCGTCGATTTCAGGCTTAGAACAGATTTCCGAGATGGATCGGCACGCGGAAGATCAAATGAACATCCGGCGCGTCGTTTGTGACTCCTGCTTCGATATTGAAATTGACGGTGGTTGTCGGCGTAAAGGCATGAGACATACCAAAGGTCAAGGCGCCTACTTGCGAGGTGCCCGAGCTCGCGTTGGTCGTGACTCCGCCCTGCGTGGTTTTCTGATAGGTCGGAAAGACGTAGCTGTGCTTATAGCCGAGCGAAAAAGACGTGTCCTGATTGATGGAAAAGCCCATGCCGATTAAAGCATTGACGGCGTCGCCCGGATTGACATGGCCGATAGTGACCCCGTTGAAATCGCGGTTGATGTCGCGCGGCACATCGTAAACATAACCGACGTTGGTGTAGAGAACGGCGGGGTCGCTGACCTTGATGGCGGTAAGGCTGGCTTCGACCGTCTGAAATCCGGAACCCGTCGGCAGACGCGTGGCGACGTTGTTGGCGTCATAGGGAACGTCAAAGGGGCCGTCGGCGTTGTTGGCTTTATAACGCAAATTGCCGATCAGGAAGGGCCTCCCCTGCTTTCCGTCGTTCATCTGATAAGCCAGGCCAAGATCGATATCGCCGATGTTGGCGCCTTCCAGCGATGTTGTTTGCGTGGCGCCCGTAGCCGTGACGGTATTCGTCAGGTTGTCGTTGCGATAAACGAAAGGAACGTGAATATCGGCTTCAAGCCGGTCCGTAAGGCCGAGCCTCAATCGCCCCGTTTCCTGCACGATTTGATGGCGGGCGGAAGTCGCCGTGATACCGCCGACTAAAACGACTTGGGCAAGTTCGACGCCGTTGAAAGCGAACAGATTGCGCGTCGTGTTTGTGTATTCAATCGTGTTTTCGAAAGTCAGGCTGCCCGGGCGCGACAGAATGCCGCCTTGATTGGCTAAAGCGTAAACCTGAGGCCGCGCATTTTCTTCCTCGTCGTAATATCCATAAGACGCCGCCGGAGGCGTTGCGTCGGAAGGAACTTTTCTGGGCTCGTACGCCGAAGCGGATGCGACCTTTTTCGTCGGAGCGGCTTGCGCGACGGAGTCGAGCCTTTTTTTCTGATCGTTTATTTCCTTGGCTTGAGCTTTCAGCAAAGTTCGTTGCTGTTCAATAAGCTTTCCTTGCTCGTTGATGAGCTTTTCAAGCCGGACAAGATCGCTCTGAACATCGGCGCGGGCTGGAGGAGAGACTATGGCAAGGGAAAGGACGCATAGACCAGCTATGGTCAAGCAAGATAATTTTTGCATGGCGGACTCTCTGGACAGGGTGACAGGGGGAGAAAAAAACTCACAAACCCAACAACCAAACCTCAGCAACAAACCACCGCTCCATAAATATTGGCAGCAGTAGACTCCTATCCCCTTGTGTCTGTCAACTTTTCCGCGCATCTCCTTGAATTATCATTAAAACCCGAGGAAGTGCATGTTCGCCGTTGGTGCCGGAACCGCGTGAACGGTCGTGCGGGCAAAATCGATGATCGATGACATATTTTTCAATGTCAGCGTCATGTTGACCGTTTGCGCAACATTATTGCTGCTGGTTGCGTTGAGAATAATGCTGGCCGGCGCCCCGCTTGCCGTCTGATTCAGGATTTTCGTGCCCGAGCCGTTCGTGTCGGTAACCAGAACACCGCTACCGTCGCCGATCATGCTGACGTTAAAACCGGTTGGAGCGTTCTGGGGCGACAAAGCAGTATGTCTTGTCGCCTCGAAATGCCCGCCGGGTCCTGAAGGAGAAACGGTCAGCGAACGCGTAAAAATTTCGCCCCCGCCCAAAGCCGCCCTGACATCGACGGCAAAATTATAAATAAGGCCGGTTGGATCGATAAACCCGCCGCGAAGATTTTGCATTTCGTCCGCGGTAAGTTGCCTTGCATCGGCAAGAACGATGATCCCCGATATTGGCGCAATCAAAGGCGACTTCTCGATTTTCGAAATGCTTTTCTTCGGAGAAGCCTGTTTTCCGTCCGATGCGGTTGGAAACACGCAAAGAGCCGGAATCAAAACCAGTAGGGCCATAAGCGTTTTTTGAATTTTCATAATCCGCCTCCCCCTGTTGTTGTGGAAACCAAACCCATCATGGCCGCCGGCAAAATGTCGCTTGTCGTCGGGGCAATCTGCCAAGACATGGGCGATAAACCGGTGTCTTCTGCTGCTACGCTATTGCTGTTGCTGTGGCGAATAGGCGCGCGCACGCGGGCCAAACGCCATTCTTTCTTGTTGCCGAAAGCTTCGCGCGATTTTGTTGCGTTGTTGAGAACCACGAGCGCGAGGCCGTTCCACATTTGCGTAAACTTCTCGCGCGAATATTCCACATTACCCGTGTTGGGGTCCCCGACCAGAACGCGATCGGGCTCTATCGTTTTGACGACCACAAAATGGTTGTACCCGTTGTTGTTGACAAGCGCGATGAAAGGAAGCCTGTGCTTTTCGATCACGCTTTCCGATATTTTATATCCCTTGGCCTTCAACCCGTGAGCGTTCAGATAGTTGCTCATATCAAGCATCGAAAAGCCTTCGCGCCGTATCTTGCTTTTGTTGCCGCGCGCGAACATTTCCTTAAAAACGGCTTTTTCGGACGTCGGCTTGTTGTACACATACGTCATCAGCGTTGCGACGGCGGCGGAACCGCAACTGTAGTCAAAGGCCTGATGCTTGACGGTCTTGAACGGCAAATCACGCCAGCTTGTAAGGCCGATGCCGACGGTTTCTCCCCTTTGCCCGTTGTTGACCGAAACCTCGGCGTTGTTTCCTCTTCCGTTCGCGGCTCGCTGATCGCCGTCGCCGACGCTGCTGCACCCCGCAAGCAAAAGGGACGGCAAGACCGCCGTCGCAATCCCTAAAGTTATATTCCGCATCATCGTCATGAACACTTACCCCTCATTCGGTAATCTTTGCGCCCCCGGCGGAAGCAAAGAATGCTTCGGCCGGAGCTATCGCAGGCTAATCCAGCGTCAGAACGCTTAAACTGACGCCTGAGTTGATGACCGAATTGTTTCCGGTATTCATGACATAGCTGCCAAAACCGCTGCCGCCGAAACCGTCGCCAACGGATATAGGGCCGTTTGTCAGGTTGCCGCCGACATTCATCGTGTTGCCTGTCGACGTGGACTCAAGCGTCTGATTGGACGTAACGGTCGTCGTCGTTATCGTGACGGTTCCGCCGCGATTAGCGCTTAGGTCCGCATCGTCAAGAACGCTTGCCGCCCCGATGACGACCATGTCATCGCTTGAAGCCGCCGCAGAAGAGGCGGTGACAAAAGGCAAAAACGCAACAACAAACAAAAATATCGGCAAAGAGGCGAAACGCGCCGCTCGCCGCAAGACTGTGTTGGGAACGCTATTCATGGGCCCCTCCACTCTGCGAGATATTCTCGCGCAAGAACTTGAATCCAAAAAAGAGGATGCCCGGGTTGGCGTCCTGTAGCGCCAACCCAAGCAAACTCACCAAGGCTTAGCGAATCGAGC
>CAZQOE010000092.1:0-3188 GCA_964594935.1 uncultured Rhodospirillaceae bacterium
CCTTGCCGTCGCGTGCCGAGACTTCCTGAATATTCGAAATTGTTTTTTCATACAGCGCGTCGCTCGGCGCCAAAAATACTGTCGGCAGGTTTTTATCGACGAGCGCAATTGGGCCATGTTTCATTTCGCCCGCCGGATAGCCTTCGGCGTGGATGTACGAAATTTCTTTAAGTTTCAGCGCGCCTTCCATTGCAATTGGATAAAGAAGTCCACGCCCCAGATAGAGAACGTCGTGCGCTTTGTAGAGTTTATGCGCCAGTTCCTGAAGGCGATGTTCGTTGCGAAGGATGCCGTTAATCTGGGCCGGCGTTTCGCGCAAGGCGCGTAAAATGTCCTTAATGCGTTGGGCGGGGAGCGTGCCGCGTGCTTGAGCTGCTCCTAATGCAAGGCACAAAAGAACCGTCAATTGCGTCGTAAAGGCCTTTGTTGAAGCCACGCCGATCTCAGGCCCCGCAAGCGTCGGCACGACAACATCGGAAGCGCGCGCGATGGAGCTTTGCGGAACATTGACGACGGATAAGATCTTCTGCCCTTGCGATTTGGCGTAATGAAGCGCGGCAAGCGTATCCGCCGTTTCTCCCGATTGCGACACGACGATCGTCACGCCGCCTTGCGGCATGGGGGCTTCGCGGTAACGAAATTCGGACGCGATGTCGATTTCGGTCGGAACTTTTGCCAATTGTTCAAACCAATATTTTGCAACAAGCCCCGCATAAGAGGCAGTGCCGCAGGCAATAATGGTAACTCGCGGTACATTATTCCAGTCGAAGGGCAGGACAGGCAGATTGAGGCCGTTTCCGGATGAAACAAGCTCTGAAAGAGTGTCGCCAATGACGGTCGGCTGCTCGAAAATTTCTTTCAGCATAAAATGACGGTATTGGCCTTTGCCGAGCGTTGCGCCGGAAAGTGCCAACGTGTGAATCTTGCGTTTGACGACTTTGTCGCTTTCGTCGTGAATGATGATTTTATCGGCATAAAGTTCGGCCCAATCGCCTTCTTCGAGATAGGCGATCTTGTTGGTTTGGGGGGCCAGCGCCAATGCGTCCGAACCCAAATACATCTCGCCCTTGCCGTAACCGAGCGCCAGAGGGCTGCCGCGCCTTGCACCAATAAGCAAATTGTCGTGTCCCGTGAACAGGACACCGATGGCGAATGCGCCCGTCAGGCGTTTAAGCGCGGCGGCCGTTGCTTGCTGCGGTGTCATGCTTTGGCGCAGATAGTCGCTGATAAGGTGTGCGATGGTTTCGGTATCGGTTTGCGATGAAAAAACGCAGCCTTTCTTTTCCATCTCGCCGCGTAATTCGCGATAATTTTCGATAATGCCGTTATGGACGACGGCGACAAGGTCGGTGACGTGTGGGTGCGCGTTGGCTTCCGTCGCTTTTCCGTGCGTCGCCCAGCGCGTATGGCCGATTCCGACGTTGCCGGATAACGGTTCTTCTTTCAGACGTTCCGCAAGGCAGTCAAGCTTGCCTTCCGCGCGGCGTCTGTCGATTTTGCCTTTGGTAATCGTCGCGATGCCTGCGCTGTCGTAACCGCGGTACTCAAGCCTCCGCAATCCTTCCAAAAGGAAGGGCGAAGCCGGTTTTGCGCCGATCATACCGACAATGCCGCACATAGATCTACTCGTCTGTTAAAAGAACAGGGTGGTACAATAAGGTAAACTATGTCTTTAGAAATTCAACTTTAACGACATAATGTTACCCTTCAATAACAGGGATATTTTGATTGAGCGTTAGAGAAGCGAAGCTTAGGACTTCTTGGCTTCCTTGATCTTGCCCTCTTTGAATACGACGTGCTTGCGGGCGACGGGGTCGTATTTCTTGAGCTCAAGCTTTTTTGTGTTGTTCTTGGGGTTCTTTTTGGTCACGTAGAAAAAGCCCGTGTTCGCGGAGCTGACCAGCTTGATATCGTTCTTTGTTTTAGCCATTTCGTTTATCCTAAATTCTTGAGCCTTCCCCGCCAAATAGCAGGAAGGGGCGCAATGTCGTGAAAACCCCTCATTTTGTCAAGTTTAATCGAAAAAAGGCTTAATTATTGAAGAGTTGGCGCTGCCGGAGGAATAAGCCTGTATAATGTTATGGCTCGTATGCCCGATGTTTTTGCTGTATCGAAATCGCCCAATAGGGCGGAGGCGACGGCAGTAAAAGAGCTGACCCCGATTATTTTGATATCAGTAAGGTCTAAAAACTGATTGTTTGTGTTTTGGTCAACAATAATTTGTGATGTCATTTTGTTCTCTCCAAAAACTATTTTTTCGTTTTGTTTTCTCGCAGCCTTTTGGCCCAGCCGTCCTTGTTTTCCTGTTTTGCCCGCGCCACGGCCAAGGCGTCTCGGGGCACATCTTTCGTAATCACGCTTCCTGCTCCGACCGTTACGCCGTCGGCGATCGTCACGGGAGCGACCAGCACGGTATTCGAACCAACGGCCACGTCTTTGCCTATCGTGGTGCGGTTTTTATTTACGCCGTCGTAATTGGCGGTGATCGTTCCCGCGCCGATGTTGGTCTTGGCTCCGACGGTTGAATCGCCGACATAAGCGAGATGATTGACCTTGGCGCCCATGTCGATGTCGCTGTTTTTGATTTCGACGAAGTTGCCGATGTGCGCTTCGATGCCGATGCGCGAGTTTGGGCGTATCCGCGAGAAGGGGCCGATAGCGGCGCTACGCTCGATTTTTACATGTTCAAGATGCGTAAAGGCCCGGATTTCGACTTTATCCGCAATTTCGACGCCTGTGCCGATAATAACATGCGGGGCAATCGTAATGTCGCGCCCGAATTTTGTGTCGGATGAAAGAAAGACGGTATCGGGGTCGATCATCGTAACGCCCGCCAGCATTGCTTTTTCGCGCAGGCGCTTCTGCATGATCTTTTCGGCCTGCGCTAATTCGACGCGTGTGTTGATGCCTAAAACTTCGTCCTCGGCTATCGTGGCCACAACGCTTATATCACCTCTTTGTTGGGCAAGGGCCACGCAATCCGTCAGGAAAAATTCTTTTTTCGCGTTGTTGTCCTGCAGTTGGTCGAGAAGCGTCCACAATTTCCCGGAGTCGAAAAGCATAACTCCCCCGTTGCATAGGTTTGTTATGTTGTGGTCCGGCGACGCTTCGGAGGCCTCGACAATTTCCGACAGGTTTCCGCTTTCGTCGATAATTAGGCGACCGTAGGACGCAGGATTTTCGGGAGA
>CAZQOE010000092.1:3198-7153 GCA_964594935.1 uncultured Rhodospirillaceae bacterium
TTTTTCATTCTGCTTTCTTAAACACATAGCTTTGGTCATAACTTTTAGGTTCTCTACTAAATTTTCGGGAGAAAAACCAGCCACGACGACGGTTGCATTGCTTTTCTCGCGCCTCTTCTGCATCAAACGTAAGGAATCGATTGTGATAAGTGGCCCGTCGCCGAAAAGAACGATAATGTCGCCGGCAAAATCGACCAATGTTTTTCTTGCAGCCTTGACGGCATCGCCGGTTCCAAGCGGGCGCTGCTGGATGACGCAGGTATGGGGGGCTGCCGCTTGTTGTATCGCTGCGGCGTCGGAACCTACCACAACGACTATACGTTCGGGCGAAAGCGCTTCACACACGTTTAAGACGTGCCTCAACATCGGAACGCCCGCGACAGTATGCAGCACTTTCGGCAAGTCCGATTTCATGCGCGTGCCTTGACCTGCGGCCAAAACGATGCAGGCAATCGGACGTTGGTGGTCTGTTTGAGTCATGCAACCTTTCTGCCACAAAGGGGCTTATAATCCAAGAGGTTCATCTTTAAGGTAAATCTGGACTGTCAGGGGCTTCCTTAGTATGCTTTTTTCATGAAAAAAACAGGCAAGCGAAAGACAAAAGCTTCGGTTAAAAAATGCGAGGCGCCGGTTCTCAACAGGTCGTTGGTCTTATTCTTTGTTTTCATTCTGGCCTTCTTTTTGCGCGCCATTTTCGTAAGCGAATGGGAGTCTTTACCCTACGGCAAAGTTCCTCTTTTGGACGCTGCCGCCTATGATAACTGGGCCAAATCGATTGCGGACGGAAACCTTTTTCGGGCCACGGCTTTTTACCAATCGCCGCTTTATCCCTATCTTTTGGCGATTATATACCGGCTGTTGGGGCACGATTATTTGTTCGCGGGTTTATTAAACGCCCTTTTGGGTGCGGGAGCCGTGACATTTTTAAGCGCGTGCTCGCTTCGGGTTTTTGGAGCAGGGGCGGCGTTGGCAACGGGCCTTTTGGCGGCGTTTTACCAGCCTATGATTTTTTATGCCGTTCCATTGATGAAAGAATCCGCCGGTTTGTTTTTTCTTTCGGCCTTTCTGTTTTTTGCCTTGCGCGCGTTCGATGCCAACCGCTTGCGGGATTACGTTTTTAGCGGCCTGTTTTTCGGGCTTTCGGCTTTGACGCGCGGCAATTTGCTCTTTTTGCTTCCTGCCTTCTTGTTTGTCGCCTATTTGCGCCATCAAGAAAAGGTTTTGGGCAAATGCGCCGCTTTTGCCGGAGTCTTTTTCTTGTGCTTCGTCCCTTCCGCGCTTCATAATTACGCGGCAAGCGGTGATTTTATTCCCGTCAACTACGCCGACGGTTTTAACCTTTATATCGGAAATCACGATTCCGCCGATGGAACGAGCAGTTATCCTCCCGAAGTATCGACCAATCCTTTGCAGGAAGAAATTGACACCACGAAAATCGCCCGGGAAAAAACCGGACAGAACCTGACTCCCGCTGGTGTTTCGCTGTTCTGGCGAAATCGGGCGCTTGATTTTATGTCGAATAATCCGGCCAAAGAACTGACGCTCGTCAAAAACAAGTTTTTGGCGTTCTGGAGCAACGAAGAAGCTTTCGACAATCATAACATTTCGTTTATCCGTAATAATTTCGATACGATTTTGCGCGCAAGCCTGCCGTGGTTTGGCGTGTTGTCGTGCCTTGCGGCTTTTACAGTTGTGGCGGCGTGGAAAGACAAGAAAAAAGAAGTTGCGGCTCTGAGCGTTTTTATTCTGGTTTATATGGTCTCGCTTTTGCTTTTCTACGTTACCGATCGTTACCGCTTGCCGGTCGTGGTCTTTCTTTTGCCGTTGGCGGGCGCGGCGGTTCCAAGAATCATAAAACTGATCGAGTTGAAAGAACATCGCCGGTTGATCGCGGGATTTTTTGCGATGGCCATTTTTATTATTTTGGCGCTTGTTCCTTTGCCGCGCGGCGCCGTCAGTCCGCCCGCTTTTAACTGGGGCTTGTTGACGATTATGTATGCGGATTCGGGGCGGAATCGCGAAGCCATCGATGCGCTAGGCAAGGCGCTGGCTTTGTCGCCGCAGGACACAGGGTTTCTAGCCATCGACAAGGGAGCTCAGGCGAATGAAAAGCTGGGGCGTTTGGCAGCAGCGGTTCGCCTTTATAACCTTGCGATCAAGCTGTTTCCGGATAAAAGCGGCGCAAGGTATTATTACGGCCTTATGAAAGAGAACTATGGCGATCTGAACGGGGCTTTATCCGAATATCAGAAGGCCGTTGAAATCGGTCCTACTGACGCCAACAGTTACTATGCCCTCGGGCGCGTCTATGAAAAATTGGGCGACACCGAGCGCGCTGCCGAGATAATGAAAAAGATGAAGAGTTTCTAGTTCGTCGTTGCGGCGTCGCTGATGTGCAGTTGGATACGCTCTTCGCCTTGCCATTCGTTGATGCGTATGTGGCCCGCCAGATGGATGCGTTCTGCGCCGCGCAGAAGGGCTTGGCCCAATTCGGTTTCCATGGCGCGGAAGGCGATGCCCCGCAGGCGGCATCCGCCCTGCATAAAGACGACGCTGACGTGATTTTCGCCGACAACGTCGGCGCGGACGATTTTGCAGTCGGGAAGCGCAAACCGCGGTTCGGGATTTCCTGTGCCAAACGGCCCAAGCTTTTCGATCAGGCGGACGAAATCGGGTTGCAACGCCGGGCCGGCGATTAGGCCGTCGAGCGTCATCGTCGGAATCAACGGTTCCGCCGCCATTTGCTTACCGATACGCTGGGCCAGAAAATCGCGTAGGGCGTCGATTTTGTCGCGGGCTACGGTAAATCCAGCCGCCATTTTGTGGCCGCCGCCGTTGATAAGGAGTCCGGCCTGACGCGCGGCGATGACGTTTGCGCCCAGATCGATGTTGCCGATAGAACGGCCCGATCCTTTGCCGATGTCGCCTTCGATGGCGATGACGAGGGCGGGATGGCGGAATTTGTCCTTGAGTCGCGAGGCGACGATGCCGATGACGCCCGCGTGCCAGTTTTCGGAAGCGACAAAGGCCATAGGCAGATTTTCCGCCATCGTCATTTGTTCGGCTTCATAAAGGACGCGGGATTCGATGTCGCGCCTTTCGGCGTTGAGGTCGTTCAGGCGGTGCGCGATGGCGGAGGCCAGCGCCGATTCTTCCGTTGCTAGAAGTCTCGCGCCAAGGTCCGTTTCGCCGATGCGGCCTCCGGCATTGATGCGGGGACCGAGCACAAAACCAGCTGCGTAGGTGTCGAAATACCGGACGCCTGCCGCTTGCGCTAAGGTCGAAATGCCAATGTTGTGGTGTTGTGCGGCTATTTTAAGTCCCTGAGCCACAAAGGCGCGATTAAGGCCTGTTAATTTTACGACGTCGCAAATAGTGCCCAACGCAACAAGGTCGAGCCATTGCATCAGGTCCGGTTCAACATGCGCGCCGTTATAAAAGCCTGCCGCGCGCAACGCCCGATTTGCAGCGACAACGAAAAGATAGGTTACGCCAACGGCGGCGAGGTAAGCGTATTCGCCAGCTTCATCAATGCGGTTAGGATTAACCACAGCAAGGGCAGGGGGCAAAGCGGGTTCTGACGCGTGGTGATCAAGGACGATGACGTCCATACCTGCGTCTTTTGCGGCGGCAAGGGCATCGAACGCCGTCGTTCCGCAATCGACGCAGATGACGAGCTTGATTCCTTCTTGGGCCAGCAGTCGCATGGCGGCGGGATTGGGGCCGTAGCCTTCCTTAAGGCGGTCGGGAATATAAAGACGGATTTCCATGCTGAGCGTTTTAGCAAAGCGCATAAGGGTGGCGGACGACGTAGCACCGTCCACATCGTAATCGCCAAAGACCGCGATTTTTTCGTTGTTTTTGACGGCTTCGGCAAATCGCGAGGCGGCTTTGTCCATGTCCTTGAGGCAGGACGGGTTGGGTAGTAAATCGCGCAGTTTCGGATCGAGGAAAG
>CAZQOE010000093.1:0-7149 GCA_964594935.1 uncultured Rhodospirillaceae bacterium
CCGCAACCAAATCTTCCAAAGAACGGGCAAAAACCTTCTTTTCCATGACACTCAGACCTTCGACATCAAGCACGCTTCGACGGCGAGCCTGTCCACACGCTCGTTTTCGGGATGCCCGTCGTGGCCACGCACCCAGATAAAGTCCACCTTATGCTTCGCACGCGCCAAGTCCAGACGTTGCCATAAGTCGGCGTTTTTAACGGGTTTTTTGTCGGCGGTCTTCCACCCGCGCCTGACCCATCCCGGCAACCATTCGGTTATGCCTTTTTGCACGTACTGGCTGTCGGTATAAAGCTTGACCGTCGCGGGCCGAGTCAACGCTTCCAGCCCCATGATCGCGGCCGTAAGTTCCATGCGGTTGTTGGTCGTCGGGTTTTCTCCCCCCGATAATTCCTTTTCGACGCCGCCCACACGCAATAAAGCGCCCCAGCCTCCCGGCCCCGGATTGCCGCTGCATGCGCCGTCGGTGAAAATCTCCACCGTTTTGTTTTGTTCGTTCATATTTATTCCCAAAACTTGGCTTGTTTTATATCTTGTAATCCTCCTACAATCAAAAAGTTAATCGAACAACAATCTTTCGTCCTATGCATATCTCCCTTATCGGCATGTCAAATATCGGCAAATCTTATTGCTCGAGGAATCTTGCCGCCCGCCACGGATTCAAGCACATCGATTGCGACGCGCTGATCGAAAAGAAAATAGGCGCAGAGCTTGCCCAAGGCGGCCATCAAGGCACCGAGGGCATGGCCAAGTGGATGGGTTTTCCGTCGGACCCGACTTACGAAACAAACAGCCGCCATTATATCGACTGCGAAGAAAAGGTTATGAATGAAGCGCTTGCAGGCATGCAGGCGGATAAAAACTCTTCCTCCGTTCTCGATACGACCGGCAGCGTTATTTATGCCGGAAAAGCCGTTTTGGATTCCCTGCGCGCTGCGACCCGCGTCATTTATTTCGAGGCCACGGAAGGGCATACCGACGGCCTTTTCCGCAGCTATATCAGCCACCATCCCAAGCCCGTCATCTGGGGCGACTGTTATAAACCCCTTGCCGGAGAAACACCCCGCCAGACGCTTGAAAGATGCTATCAGGAACTGTTGCGCGACCGCGCGCGGCGGTATAAAGAAATCGCCCACATTACGATTCCCTTTGAACAGCTTAAAAAGCATTGGGCGGATATCGGGGCGTTCGTCTTGAAGCATCTGGAGCAAACTTGAAAATTCTTTTCATCACAGCGAACCGCGTCGGCGACGCCGTTTTGACGACGGGCCTTCTGTCGTGGCTTGAGAAAAAATATCCGGACGCTTCGTTTACAATTGCGTGCGGGCCATACGGAGCCGATTTGTTCCGCGCCGTCCCGAGGCTTGAGCGCCTGATTGTGATGACAAAGAAGAAATGGAACGGGCATTGGTTCGATTTATGGAAACAATGCGTCGGCACGAAATGGGATTTGATCGTCGATTTGCGCAACAGCCTTGCGTCGCGCTTTTTGTACGCCAAAAAGTTCGCCGTCCATAAACAAGCGAAAGGCAAGCATAAAGTCGAGGAAAATGCGGCTGTTTTAAAGCTTTCCCCGCCCCCTAACCCGCATATCTGGATTACACCCGAGGCCGAAAAAGAAGCGGACAGGCTGTTGCCCAAAAACGGCCCCATCCTCGCGCTCGGCCCCGCCGCCAACTGGCCGCTTAAGCAATGGCCTATCCAACATTTCATTATTCTGGTGACGGCGTTGACGGCACCCGGCGGCTTGATGCCGGACGCATCGGTCATGATCCTTGCGGACGGGCGCGAACGCGATCAGATCGAGCCTCTTCTTAAATCCGTTCCCGACGCCAAGCGCATCGAAATCATCGGGCGGGATTTGCAGACGGCGGCGGCCTGCCTTAAACGCGCAAAACTTTACGTCGGCAACGATTCAGGATTGATGCATTTGGCGGCGGCGCTGGGGGTGCCGACCATCGGCTTGTTCGGCGTCGGGTACCCGTATATCTACGGGCCGTGGGGGGAACATTGCACATTTGTCACGACGCCCGAGAATCGGGAAGAGCTTTGGGCGCGCCTCGCCAACTCGAAAATCCCGCCAAAGACGCTTATGGACAACCTGAGCGTCGAGCGCGTGGTCGAGGCGGCGAAGAAGTTGTTGGTAAAAACAAAATAAATCAACGCCGCTCAAAAAGCTTATCCAAATCCGCTTTTTTCAGCTCGACATAGGTCGGGCGGCCGTGGCTGCATTGGCCGCTGTTTGGCGTTTCTTCCATCTGGCGCAAAAGCGCGTTCATTTCGTCAATCGTCAGGGTACGTCCGGCCCTGACCGAACCGTGGCACGCCATCGTCGCGACAATTTTTTCCAAACGCTTGGCAAGCGCCGCCGCGTCGTCGACTTCCGCTATTTCGTCGGCCATGTCGTTCAGCAGCGCGCCGACGTCCGTATCTTTGAGAAGAGCCGGAACTTCGCGCACAAGAACGGCTCCCCCGCCGAACATTTCGACGACAAGCCCGATTTCGGCGAGTTGATCGGCGTTCGAGAGAATACGCTGCGCCGAAGGTTCGTCCATTTCGACGACTTCGGGCACAAGAAGGATTTGTCGCTTGATCGCATGGTCGGCGAGCGCCTGTTTCATTTTTTCATAGACGATGCGTTCGTGCGCGGCGTGTTGATCGACAATCACAAGCCCGTCTTGGGTCTGCGCAAGAATGAAGGCTCCGTGAATTTGCGCGACGGCCGCGCCCAAACGTCCGACGGGCGGCACCTTGATTTCAGCCGCAGCCTGCGCATTGCGCCCCTGCGGTAAAAAGGAGCCGAATGTCGGGTTGTATCCCCGCGAAGCGCCCGCATAAGAAGGGAAACTTTGCGCTTGCGCATGAGCGGGGTCGGCAAAGGCTCCGCCTTCCGGTTGCAACATCTGCATCGCCTGAGGCGCCAGCGTGCTTGTCGTAAACTGGGCCGAGCCTTGCAGCGCGTGGCGAATGCCGGAAATAATCAACCCGCGTATGCGCGAGGCGTCGCGGAAACGCACTTCGGTCTTCGCCGGATGGACGTTGACGTCCACATCGTGCGCAGGAACGTCGATAAACAAAACAGCCAGCGGATGCCGCCCCGACGGCAGCAAATCGCCGTACGCCGCGCGCACAGCCGACAATAACACCTTGTCGCGCACGGGCCTTCCGTTCACGAACAAATGCTGCCCACGCGCCGTCGCCCCGTGCAACGTCGGCAGGGCGGCGTATCCTTTAATCGTTATCCCGTCGCGCGAAACATCGACGAGCGCCGCGTTTTCAATAAATTCCGCGCCCACCACGTCGCCGACGCGCTGTTTGGGATCGAGGCTGCGCGCATAATGGATGGGCTTTTTGTCGTCGTCCTGAAACGTGAAATCGACGGCGGGGTTGGCCAACGCAAGACGTTCGACGACTTCGCGCGCATAATCGCTTTCGGTGCGCGGCGTTTTTAAAAATTTCAGCCGCGCGGGAGTCGCAAAAAACAAATCGCGCACTTCGACCCGCGTGCCCTGCGACAGCGCTGCCGGACGCGGCTTTGCCGACTTTCCGCCTTCGACATCGACTTGCCATGCTTCTTCCGCGCCTTTGGCCCGACTGATGAGCGACAGGCGCGACACGGACGCGATGGAGGGCAACGCCTCGCCCCGAAAACCGAAACTGTGGATATTCCAAAGGTCTTCGTCGGGCAATTTGGACGTCGCATGGCGCTCGAGCGCCAAGGAAAGATCGTCCCGCGCCATGCCAGACCCGTCGTCCGTCACGGCGATGAGCGCCTGCCCGCCTTCGCGCAGAACGACGTCGATTTTTGCAGCCCCCGCGTCAAGCGCGTTTTCGACAAGCTCCTTCACCGCGGCGGCAGGACGCTCGACGACCTCGCCTGCGGCGATGCGGTTGACAAGGGATTCGGGTAAACGGCGAATGGACATTTGAAGAGAATAGCCTTGAATAAAGGCCTTTTACATCAAAATTTGCGAAGAAAAGACCTTAATCGTCTTTCATATCCCTGATCATGGCTTTCTGTTCTTCGTCCAGCCGCGCGCCATCCAATTTGGTAAACGCCAAATCCGTATCGGTCAAATCCGCGCCTTCAAGATTGGCGTAGGATAAATCGGTATTGTTAAGGTTTACATGACGCAGTTTCGCGCCCGAAAGATTTACATACCTCAAATTGGCTTTTGAGAGGTTCGACATAATGACCCTGCCCTGAGGCGAAATCAGCGGCTCGAAATGCGCTTCGCGCAAATCGGCGTTGGTCAGGCGCGTCCCGACCATGTCGACACCCCGAAAATCGGCCTTGAAAGCCGATACATGGCGCATATCGGCGTTGCTGAGCGTGGCCGCCGGCATCTGGGTTTCGGTCAGGTTCAGGCCGTAAAGAATGGCGCCTTCGGCATTGAGCAGCGCGAGATGCGCGTAGGCGAAAAGCTTCGTTCCACGCATGTCGTGGCCGCTGATGTCGAGTTGTTCGCCCAACGTGCCGTCCGAGGAAACCCATGACGCATGCTTGCGCAGCAAATCTTCAAGCGGAGCGCCCAAATCCTTGGCCGTCGGCCCCAAAGGCAAATTGGTCATCGCGTTGACAAGATTGGCTTGCTGCAAGCTGGCGATGTTGAGCGCGGCGTTGACGAGAACGGCTCCTCGCATGTTCACCTTTGTCAGATCGCATTGGCTTAAATCGGCGCCTTCGAGGTTGGCGCCGGAAAAGTTGGAGCCTTCGAGCCGGGCGCGGACGATTTTGCAGCCGCACATCGTCGTGTCGCTGAAATTCGTGCCGACGGCGACGGCGCCCGACAAGCGCGAGTCCGTCAAATTGGCGCCGCTAAAATCCGCGCCGCCCGCTTCGTCCGCGGGCCAGTCTTTGTGCAACGGAACGATGTTGCCATCCGATTCCGTTCCCGCCAGCATGCCTTCGCGCAAGTCGGCGCCCGCCAAATCGGCGGCAATAAGATTTGCGCCGCGCAGGCAGGCGCCGCGCAAATCAGCGCGCGCCAAGTGCGCTCCCTGCAAATTGCAAAAACGCAAATCGGCCCCGAATAAATTGCAGTAGTCGAGCATCGCGCCCGAGGCATCGGCGCCGTTCAAGGAAACGCCCGTCATGTCGGCATACGACAAGTCCATATTCTGGAGCTTGAAGCCGGATAAATTACAGCGGGACAATGCGGCCCGCGCGCCGCCGACGCGCGCGGACAAAAACATCGCGTGTTTGCGGACGATGGCGTCCAGTTCGTCCTGTGAAATATCGATAAGTCTCGAATTATCTTCGTGCGGAGACATTGGCTGGAAAGCAGGGTTGAGGCAGGAATGACGATTTTCCCCCACCAACCTTTAAGGAAACCTTATTATATTCGGAAATTACCGTAAAAGCAGCTTGAAAAGCCTACTTACGCATTCGGCTTCGTCGCCCGCGACTTCCTCTTTTTCGAGGTTTTTGGCCATGCGTTTGCCAAGCTCGACCCCCGGTTGGTCGAACGAATTCATGTCCCAAACGACGCCTTGAACGAACGTTTTGTGTTCATATAAAGCCAGCAACATGCCGAGGTGGTAGGGATCGAGTTTTTCGAGGCTGATGAGGTTCGAGGGGCGGTTGCCCGGATAAATGTCCTGTGGCTTCGAGGCATTCGCCTGACCGAACGCGAGGGCGCCCATCTGGGCCGCTAGATTCGACAACAGCGCGCGATGAGCTTCGGGCTTGTTCAAATCGTCATCCGTCACGGCGATAAAATCGGCGGGAATGACATCGGTTCCCTGATGCAGGCATTGGTGAAAGCTGTGCTGCCCGACGGTGCCGCATTCGCCGAAAATTACGGGAATTGTCGCGTAGTCGATGGCTTCTCCCGCCCACGTGACCGATTTTCCGTTACTCTCCATTTCCAGTTGCTGCAGATAGCGGGGCAAATCGCGAAGCCTTTCGCTATAAGGCAAAACGGCCTGTGCGGACGTGCCCATAAAGTTGCGGTTCCAGACGCCCAGCATAGCCAGAATGACCGGCATGTTAGAAGCCAACGGCGCCGTTACGAAATGCGCGTCCATAGCCGCCGCGCCTTTTAACAGGCTGTAAAAATTCTCGTTGCCTATCGCGAGCGCGACGCTAAGCCCGACGGCGGACCACAAGCTGAAGCGCCCGCCTACCCAATCCCACGTGGGGAACATATCGTTCGGAGAAACACCGAAATTTTCGACTTCCTTGGCATTGACCGATACGGCGACAAAATGGCTTGCGACGGCATTTTCGCCCAGCTTGTCGGCGATCCATTTTCGCGCCGCACGGGCGTTAAGGAGCGTTTCCTGCGTCGTAAAAGTTTTCGACACGACGACGAAAAGCGTTTCTTCGGGAGTCACTTTTTGTAATACGCTTTCGATGTCGAAGGCGTCGGCATTGGCGACAAAATGCGCTTCAAGGCCCGTGGCATAGGGCTTCAGGGCCTGCGCCACGAGGCGCGGCCCGAGATCGGAACCGCCGATACCGATATTCACGACAAAGCGAAACGGCTTGCCGGTCGCGCCTTTTCTTTTTCCGCTGCGCACGTCATCAACAAAAGCGGCTATGCGTTGCCGCGTCGCGCGGACTTCGGGCATGACATCGACGCCGTCGACCAGCACGGGCGTTTCGTCAAACCGGCGCAAGGCGGTGTGTAAAACGGCGCGATCTTCGCTTGCGTTTATTTTTTCTCCCGAAAACATGCGCTCACGATAGCCTTCGATAGTCTGATGCGTTCCAAGAGCCGTCAGAAGGGACATCGTTTCTTCCGTCACGTTCTGGAACGCGTAAACGAGGCGCAATCCGTCGAATTCGACGCTGAATTTTTCAATTCTGTCGGGATTGCGCAGAATTTCTTTCAAGGCCCTTGGGCTTATCATCGTGCGATGAAAGGCGAGGTTTTTCCATGCGGGCGAAGAAGTGATGCTCATTGGTTTATGGTGTCCTTTGTGAGCGCGGGAACGACGCCTTTGGGTTTTCCCGCCATGACGAGCGACATCTTATCGGGATTAAAGAAACGTTCAAGAACACGTTGGATATCCTTGTCGGAAACGCCGCGAATAAGCTTGTCATAGCGGTCGAGGTAGTCGCGGCCCAACTTTTCGCGCTGCATCGTGACGAGGAAAGAGGCGATCGTATCGGTGGAGGTCAGCGCCAGCGGTTGACGGACG
>CAZQOE010000094.1:0-7090 GCA_964594935.1 uncultured Rhodospirillaceae bacterium
CAAACGTGGCCGGATACTTCAGCGCGACGGATGCGACAACAGCCAACTACGCTCTCTACTCTGCTGCTGGCACCAACTACTTTGGCGGCAACGTCGGCATCGGCACGACGGTGCCTGCGTCGAATCTTAGTGTTTATGGCGGCGTTTCGATCGGCACGAGCTACACGGCTACCGCCGCGCCGACAAACGGCATGATTGTTCAAGGCAACGTCGGTATCGGAACATCAAGCACCGCCTATCCTTTGCGAGTCTATCGCACCAGTACATCCTCTGCGGCCTACTTTGAAAACGCCAGCTCAGGAAACGCTGTCTATGGCATTAGCTCTACCGGCAATGGCGTTTATGGGACGACCGGCGCTGGCGGCTATGGCGTCTACGGAGCCAACACCAGCAGCGGCGGCGGCGCATACTTTACGTCTTCAACCGGCGCTGCTCTTATCACCGGATCAGGCAGCGTAGGCATCGGTACGACAGCGCCGGCTTATAAGCTTGACGTCGTCGGTAACGTCAACGCCAGCACGGGCTATTACCAAACGTCTGACGCTCGGATAAAAAAGGATATAAAGCCCGTTGATCAGGCGTTGAACAAACTTCTGAAACTTCAGGGCGTTTCCTTTAATTGGAAGGAGAGCGGGAAAGGCGCCTATGGCGTTATCGCGCAGGATGTCGAAAAGGTATTTCCCGAACTTGTTTCAAAAAACAAAGAAGGCTTTCGAGCGGTCAGTTATGATGGCCTGATAGCGCCGGTTATCGAAGCTGTGCGTGAACTGAAAAAAGAGAACGAGGCTCTTCGCTCCCAACTTGCTGCCTTGCAACTGACGGCGGGAGAAAAAACGAAAAAGATTGAAGATACGCCAATAACCAAAGCATCGGCGCGGCCTTCCAATGACGTCATTTTCCTGGTTATCGTGAATGGCCTTCTGTTCGCCGTTTGCGGTGGCCTGTGGGTCAAGCTTCGCTCAAAAAAGCGGGAAGATAAGGATGTCTGACCTTTCCTTTCCTCGGGTCGTAATTTTTTTGTGTCTGATTTGCATGCCGTCCTCTGCGATGGCCACATGCGCTACGGACAGTCCTGCGACGTGCGCTCTTATTTCCGTCGGTTCGTCAGTCGCTGTGACGCCGACAAACTTTGGAAGTCCCGTTCCCAGCAGTATGACGATTACAAATAATTGCTCCGCCCAAATAATGGTTCCCACGGGTACTCAAACAGCGTGGACTCAATATATGACAAACCCGCATTATTGCGTGACGGTCTCGGCGACGAATCTTTGTTACAAAACCATTAATGATTCTTCGACAAGCGTAACAAATCCCTTTGGATCGACAGTAACCGTTTACTACAGCATGGTTGGCGGCGGAGGGGGTAGCGTCGGCAGTAATCAGAATGCAGGAGGTGGTGGCGGAGGAAGTACCGCCATCTATAATAACGCCGCTCTTGTTGCCTATGCTTCCGGAGGAGCAGGTGGTTATAATAAAGTCATAAATGGTAGTCCGGGATTATGGGTTTCCGGTCAGTCCCTTTCTTTTGGCACAGCGGATACTCTGACCTTCAAGATTGGCGGGGGAGGAGGTGGTGGTGCTGCCTATTATTTGGCTGGCGGTGGTGCCTCCGGCTATTACGGAGGGGGTGGGGGAGCCAGCGCTGGTGCTGATACCGCTGCCGGAGGAGGCACAAACGCAGGCGGTGTGGGCGGCACGGGCAATCGTGTTGGCGGTTCTGGTAGTGCGGATGCTGGAGGAAATGGTGGGACGTACGGAGTTATTGGAGGAAGAGGAGCAAGCGCGGCTACCGGTGGCGCCGGTGGCTCTGCTGGTAATTATGGCGGCGGCGGCGGCGGCGGCGGTTATGGCGGCGGCGGCGGGGGTGCTGGAGGAGGTGCTATGTATACTTCTGGTGCCGGCGGCGCTGGTGGAAGTAGCGGAGCGGATGGATCAGCTGGGAATCCCGGAACTGGCGGTTTCTCTCCAGGAGATGGAGGGCTTGGCTCATTAACTTGGTCTTCAGTTCAGGGAAAACCGGCAGCAGCTGGCGCGGGAGGGGTTTATAGCGGTGGCGCCGGTGATGGCGGCAATGCCGGTCTTATAATCCTGATTTACATATCACCGACAGGCACCTGTTCGATGTGATAGACGGACATGAAGTATATCTCTAGGTTGGCGCCTATGCTGGTTTTTTCTCCCTTTTTGCCGTTCTTCTTGCTCTGCCTGTTTTATTCCCTCAGGCGGATTTGTTTTTGTCCGGCCTTTTTTATCGCGCGGGCTAAGGCGGGTTTTAGGCGTCATGCTTAGTTCTCTGTAATTGCTCCCTTCTCTTTTTCTTTGTCGCCTTGATTGTTGAGCTTGACAACCAGAATATTTATGGCCATATTAAATCATGTTCGTTTGGGATGAAAATAAAAGTTCGCGTAATAAAACAAAGCACGGTTTGGCGTTTGACGCCGTCCGTGATTTCGACTGGGACGATCCCGTTATCCTTGATCGTTCCCGCCATGTTGATGGCGAACCCCGTTTTGCAGCCATAAATAGGCTTTATGGCAAACTTTACACGGTTATTTTTACCCATCGTGCCGATGATATTCGCATCATCAGTTTGCGTCGTTCCAATAAAGCAGAGGAGAAAATCTATGACCAGCATTCATAAAAGCTGTCGCTATGCGGATGATGCGCCCCTGACCGCCAAAGAATTAAAAACGGCGCGCCGTTTACGCGATTCCTCGCCCGAACTTATCGCTGCGATCAAAAAAAGCCGAGGGCGTCCCGTTGGCCGTCATAAAGAACCTGTGCATATAAGTCTTGACGCCGACCTTGTTCAAGCTCTGCGCGGTACAGGTCGGGGGTGGCAAACGCGCGCCAACGCCATTTTGCGCAAAGGGTTGAAACTTCCTTCTGCCCCAAATACGACAGGCGCCTGACAGAAAAAAGGGGGATAGATTCTTATGGCGTTTTTCTTTGTTCCATTCGCCGTTCTTCTCGTGCTGCCTGTTTTGTTCCCTCAGGCGGATTTGTTTTTGTCCGGCCTTTTTTACCGCGAGGGGCAGGGGTTCTTTTTTTCCGATAACGCCGGTTTTCTGGCGATGCAGGATTTAGCCTTCTACGGCGCGCGGGTTCTGGCGGCGGCGTTTCTGGTTTTGGCCCTGCTGTCATGGGCGCGGCATAAAAAAATCGGTCTCGATGCCAAAGCGTGGGCGTTTTTGTTGTTGGCGCTTCTTATCGGGCCGGGGCTTGTGGCCAACGTCGGCTTTAAAGACCATTGGGGCAGGGCGCGCCCGCGCGAGGTCGTCGAATTCGGCGGTACCGAAAATTTTTCTTCCGCGCTTGTGCCGCATTTCGACAAGGCAAAGTCTAACGGATCGTTCGTTTCAGGCGACGGGGCTTTCGGCTTTTTCTTTCCTGCCTTCGCCTTTGTCGCGCCTCGCCGTTTGTCGCGTCGCGTTTTCTGGGGCGGCATGGCGGTTGGCGGGCTTTTCGGTTTTTGCCGTCTTGCCGTCGGCGCGCACTTTTTCAGCGACGTCGTATACGCCGCGTTTTTCATGCTTGTTTCATGTGCAGGCGTCTTTGCGGCGATGTACGGAATTGCCGAAACCAAGTCGCGCTGGAAAGAATTCTTTAAGCGCACACCTGGCGCTTGAGCGCCCTTAGTCTGGCAACCGTGTCTTTATCCTCGCCTTTACCCATATTTTCGGGGCAATAACGGCGCTGAAAGGCCATCAGCGCGGCATCTAAATCCGAAGGGTCATAACCGATGGCATAAAGCGTTTCGGCGACCTCGTTTTTCTTGGGCGGCGCGAAGTCCTGAGGATTCGGGTCGGGCCAAAGGCCAAGCCCGTCGATCGCCAAAGATTTCCACGGAAAAAGTTCGCCCGGGTCGTTTTTCCGCGTCGGCGCGATATCGCTGTGCGCCACAAGCGCCAACGTGGGGGAAAGCCTGTGACGTTCGATAATCTCCCGCACAAGCGTTTTAAGCGCGATGATTTGCGCGTCCGTAAAAGGGCGATAGCCGTATTGATGCCCGGGGTTGACGAGCTCGATGCCGACCGAAGCGCTGTTCATGTCCCTGATGCCTCGCCACATGCTTTCGCCCGCGTGCCATGCGCGATCGGCTTCATCGACCAATTGCCAGACGTTGCCGGATTCTCCGATGACGTAGTGCGCGCTGACGTTCATGGTCGGATTGACCATGCGCGCAAGGGCGCTTTCCTCGTCTTTCATGCCCGTGTAATGCAGCACGATAAATTCAACGGGAATTTTCGAATTGCGATCGTTAAAATTCGGGGAGAACCTGTTTTTCATCTCACCCCCCTTTCTTTGTTGGCGCTGATCTTCAGTTTGTCAGGGGGATGCCTGCAAATCAAGCATTGATAGGCCTTTTTGCCCCGTCGATGCCCGCGTATGTCCGCCCACTTGATTTTCCATGCTGCTTAGCAGCATAATACACTCATGAGTTGCAAACAGAAAAAGCTTGGCGAGAGGTTGGTTTCTTTCGCTCCTTTTTTGCAAGCCGCGGGGCTTCGCCCGACACGACAAAGGATGGCTTTGGCCAAATGGCTTTTTACCGGTTGCCCCAAGCATGTGACCGTGGCGCAGGCCCGCGCGGCAGCCCGTAAAATTCACGCCAACGTTTCTCTGGCGACGATTTACAACATGCTCAACGATTTTTCGCGCGTCGGATTGTTGCGCCCGATCGCTGTCGGCGGCGAGCATCTTTTTTTCGATACGGTGACGGATAACCACCAGCATCTGTTCGACGAGGAAAAAAGATGCCTGACCGATATTCCCGCGTCGGCGGTTCAGTTTGCCTGTGCGCCCAAAATTCCCGCCGGAAGGCGCTTGTCGAGGGTGGATATTATTTTGCGCGTTCATGCCGACAAATAACCCATTGATTTTTAACCATTTTGTGGAATGCCGCTTTGCGGAAATTAAGGAATTATTATCCCAATAATTATAAAACTATAAGACGGGGTCCCGAAAATTACGCGGTGCTGCAATGTATATGCTTGTGTTTGTGACGCTTATGGTTGCCCTGATCGGAGGGTACACCCAGCTTTACATGAAGCAGGCTTCCATGGGCTATTCGCAGCAATCGGGCGTGGCAGACGCGATGCTCGTTTGGCACGCTACCGCCGTAGATTTGGCAACGAAGTTTGTTAGGGCGAGCAGCTTTGCGGCGTTGCCGAGTTACTGCACGCTTACAACTTATCCCCCTCCTCCTGCGGCCGCTTCCTTTGTCCCTCCGACAACGCCTGTGCCCGGTTTTTGTCCTGGAACTGGTGGTCCAGCATATGTCGCTGTTTCTAAACCGGCCACTATTGCTACGCTTCTTTGCAGTGGAACTCAGGGAGCCCCGTGTTACACGCAGCTGCCCACAGGGTATCAATCGAATCCATATACATTTTATTCTCTCGCTTATCAGACAGGAGGCAGGAATTACGTTTTGACGTTTGTTCCGCCGCCTCCGGTTGCTAGCGATGCATACAATACGGGCGCTTTGTGTTTGCCGGGAAGGCTAACAAATTTGTTATGTGCGCCAGCGCCACCAGCGCCCGTTCCGGCACACATGCAAGTTTCGACGACGTTAAGGGGCTTATATAAAGAGATGGGCGATAATTCGCTTTTGTCGCCCATGAACTATGGTACGGTTACTGCCGCAGGAGCCTTGACGACACCCAGCATGAAAAACTTATACGACGCGCCAAATCCGGGAGCCATTACTTATACTGTGCCGGCTCAGGCTGTTGTTCCTGTAGGATCGATTGGAATTATCTCTCAAATTGCGCCATGTCCGGCGACGACTTGTCCATGAAGTTTTTTTGAAAGAAGAGGAAGGACGCTATGTTTCATCGTCAAAATCGCAATACATCAGGCTTCACGCTTGTTGAATTGGCCATCGTTCTCGGAGTTGCCGGTGTTCTCTTTGGCGGCTTGTGGCGCCTGCTTTCAACCAGTAACGTTCAGATGCGCGATCAGGCGACGGCTAACCAGCACGCCCAAATCGTTGCCGCTGTTGACGCTTATCTGCGGTCGACGGGTCCCGCAGCCGGAGCATTCGGGGATGCGTATCTAAGGAGCATCAATGGCGCGGCCGTCCCTCCGGGCAACTCGCAGCCCTTACGGTTACCGCCGCCGGCGAGTCCCGCAGGAAGCGGGGGTTGCGTGGCTGCGGTTAACGCCCTTGCCGTTGCCCCGATTGCCGGAAATGGCGGAATATGCAATTTTTTGCCTGTAGGGTTTAATTCAACGACCGTAAATCCCTATGGACAGACCTATTCTATCCGCGTTTTGAAAGATAATACTGCAGCGGGTACTTCGCCATCGTCATATTCATTTATGGTTCTGACGGCTGGCGCGGATGTTATTTCAGATACGTCAGGTGGCCGCATCAGCGCGCTGATCGGCGGCGACGGCGGATTTTTATATAGTACGCCCACTTGCGGAAACCCAACCTCGATTCTTAATGCTTGCGGTTCTTATGGCTCATGGTTTGTGCGGCCCGTGGCGACGTATGGGTTTGCGGCGGCGCCCGTCGGCCACGTCGCTTCGCGCACCGTTTATTCATCGGCTCGGGACGTCAACAATTATTGGCTGGCGCGTCAGGCTGTGCCGGGAGACACCACTTTTGCATATAATACAATGACGACCCCGTTTTACCTCGGTCGCAATACAGCCAACGTTGCTAATACCGGTCAATTCTATTTTGGCAACAGTAACGTTGTTACGGCAACCGATGGCGGAAGCATGTTTCTTCAAGGTGGGACAATTAATCTCGGAACTAGTGGCGTTGCCACGGGATCTAGATCTGCGTCTGGCGCCTTGCGTCCATTCATTGATTTGTACGGAAACATGAACCCTGCCACAAGTCCTCTAATAACCCTTACTCAGGTTCCTGCAGCTACAGCATGTTCTAAAGCCTCAGGGTCGCCATATAACGGAGGTGTACCAGTTCCCAACTGCCAAGCGCTCCTACAAGTTTGGGGCGATGCCAATGTTGCCGCACAGTTAAATGCTTATAGCTTTTACGCATCCACGTTTGTTTATCAATCATCCGATGCGCGGCTTAAGAAGAATATTGAACCTCTTTCAAATGTTCTCGCGG
>CAZQOE010000095.1:0-6878 GCA_964594935.1 uncultured Rhodospirillaceae bacterium
CTCTTCCGGCCTGAATACTATCCAACTTGTCAAGCCTCATACGTCCTCTTTAAGAAAAAACCCATTCCTGTGGGCGCCCATCATACTAAAACAATAACCTCAGTTATTACCAAGGTGTTCGATTATACTGCAGTTACCGTGATTTCTTGAGCAGAAGATACTTACTAGAGTGATTCTGTCTCTTGACCACTTGAGGACGAACATACTACCAAGTTAACCTATCTCCAATATAGAGGAGTTCCCTATGCGCAAACCGAAAAAGGTAATTTCTAAAGACAAAACAAAAGGAATTAATAATCAACACGCTGTTCCAAAAACGGACATCGAGATTTCGCAAACCGCCTCATTAAAACCCGTTAGTGATATCGCCGTCAAACGGCTAGGCATACCGTCAAAATACATTCTTCCTTATGGGCATTATAAGGCGAAAATCTCGCTTGATTATATCCCGACGCTGAAAAAGCGCTCCAACGGAAAATTGATTTTAGTTACGGCGATTACGCCGACGCCCGCTGGGGAAGGCAAAACTACGACAACCATTGGTTTGCACGACGCGCTGTGCCATCTCGGCAAGAATTCCATCATTTGCATTCGCGAGCCGAGCCTCGGCCCGTGTTTCGGGCAAAAGGGCGGCGCGACGGGCGGCGGCTATGCTCAGGTCGCGCCTATGGAGGACATCAACCTTCATTTTACCGGCGATTTTCACGCTATTGGAACGGCCAACAATCTTTTGGCCGCCATGGTCGACAACCACATTTATTGGGGTAACGAGCTTGGCATAGATGTGCGTCGTGTCGCCTGGCGCCGCGCGATGGATATGAACGACCGCGCCTTGCGCCATATCGTGCAATCGCTCGGCGGCGCAGGGAACGGTTATCCGCGCGAAGACGGCTTCGATATCACGGTTGCCTCCGAAATCATGGCAATCTTCTGCCTTGCAAGCGACTTGGCCGATCTGCAGCGGAGGCTTGGCAACATTATCGTCGGGCAAACAAAGGATCGCCGCTATGTCCGCGCAAGCCAGATAAATGCCGTCGGTTCGATGACGGCGCTCTTATTGGATGCCCTGCAGCCGAATTTGGTGCAAACGCTCGAAAATAATCCAGCAATCGTTCATGGCGGCCCGTTCGCAAATATCGCGCACGGATGCAATTCCGTTATCGCCACTAAGGCCGCGCTCAAGATGGCTGATTATGTAATTACCGAAGCGGGCTTTGGCGCCGATCTGGGGGCCGAGAAATTCTTCGATATCAAGTGCCGCAAAGCGGGGCTGAAGCCCGATTGCACCGTCCTTGTTGCGACAATTCGCGCTTTGAAAATGCACGGCGGCGTAGCAAAGGAAAACCTGAAAACCGAAAATCTCGAAGCCTTAAAGAAGGGCTTTGCCAATCTCGATCGCCATATCTCCAACCTCAAGAAATATAATCTGCCGGTCGTCGTATGCATCAACCGCTTTAGCTCCGATACGCCAGCCGAAATGGATTTGCTCCGCAAGCTTGTCGAAAAACGCGATGTTCCGTGCGTCCTGTCGGATCATTGGGGCTCCGGCGGGCCGGGCGCGGTAGATCTTGCCCAAGAGGTCATCCGCACAGTCAAAAAGAAGAAATCAAAATTCAAACCCCTTTATCCCGACGCAATGCCGCTGGTGGAAAAAATCCGCACGGTCGCGCGCGAGATATACGGCGCGAAAGATATATCGATTGACGCCGATGCGCAGAAGAAACTTGCCGAATTCGAAAAGGACGGCTTTGGAAAATTGCCCGTCTGCATCGCCAAAACGCAGTATAGCTTTACGACCGATCCTTCCGTTAAAGGCGCGCCAACGGGGCATATCATTCCCGTCCGCAACGTGCGCATATCGGCGGGAGCCGAGTTCGTCGTCGTCCTATGCGGCGATATCCTGACGATGCCTGGCCTCCCGCGCGTCCCTGCGGCAAATAACATTGCCGTAACGAAGGACGGAAAGATTACGGGATTATTCTGATAGACAAGATGATACTTCCTTCCGTTTTCCGTCTTCCTGCGTTCGCCATCTTATGGACCGGCCGATTGCTGACGACGACGGCGACCGTCATGCAAAGCGTGGCCATCGGATGGCTGGTCTATTCTGTGGCGCGGGAAACATACGACGAACGGATAAGCATGTTTCTTGTCGGCATGATTGGCTTGGCGCAGTTCGTTCCGATGTTTGCGTTGGTGCTGATCGCGGGAGAAACGGCCGACAGGTACGATAGGCGCAAAATTCTGTTTTGTTGCATTGTGATGCAAACTTTTTGCGGGGCGGCATTTACGGTTGCGTCAATGCAAGATCAAATATCGTTGACGGCGATATTTATTATCGCTGCTCTATTCGGCGTCGCCCGCGCCTTTATGATGCCGTCAACAGCCGCGCTTGTTCCATTGCTTGTGCCGCGGGAAAAACTTACCCATGCCATTGCCTATAATACGCTAAGCGTTCAAAGCGGTATTATCATCGGGCCTTGGATTGGCGGCGCGTTATGCGCGATCTCGCCTGCGGTTGCGAACGGCTCTTCCTTTGTCCTATATACGATATCGAGCATCATGGGCTATTTTTTAATGAAAATGCCCTTGAACATAGCGCCGAAGAAAAACGACGCATCGCGCATCGAAATGATCCGTGAGGGGTTGTTGCATTTGTGGGGTAGTAAAATTGTTTTGGGCGCAATTACGCTCGATTTGTTCGCCGTACTTCTGGGAGGCGTTACGGCCCTTTTGCCAGCCTATGCCAAGGATGTTTTGGACATCGGGCCTGAAGGTTTCGGACAGCTCCGTATGGCTTTTGCGCTTGGGGCAGGGGGGATGAGCCTTGGTCTTGCGTTGAAGCCTATCAGGCGCCATGCCGGAAAATGGATGTTGGGCGGGGTCACGGTTTACGGAGTTGCGACGCTTTTCTTCGCTTTTTCTCGCGAAGTTGGTTTTTCCATGTTTGCGCTTGCCGTTGCAGGCGCGGCGGATTCGATTTCGGTCTTTGTGAGGCAAAATTTGGTGCAAATCGTAACCCCCGACGCGATGCGCGGGCGCGTATCCGCCGTTTCAAGCCTTTTTATCAGCGCGTCGAACGAGCTTGGCGAATTTGAAAGCGGGGTCGCTGCGCGATTTTTGGGAGTCATAGGTTCCGCCGTTTTTGGAGGAATCGGATCGATTGCGATAACGGCGCTATGGGCGAGAATTTTTCCGGCTTTGCGTAAAGCCGATCATTTAATCCCGCAGAAAATATGAGAAAACCCTAAAGTTTCCGGACTTGCATCTTAATCGGCCCCTCGGCGCGGCCGTGGATGAATTGGTCGACATAGGGATTGCCGGAGTTATCGATTTCCTTATGGCTGCCTTGCCAAATAATTTTTCCTTCGTAAAGCATAGCGATGCGATCGGAAATTTTTCGCGCGCTAGCGATATCGTGCGTGATCGATAAGGCTGTCGCACCAACCTCACGAACGCATTTAACGATCAGCTGATTAATAACATCAGCCATGATCGGGTCGAGTCCCGTCGTAGGTTCGTCAAAGAAAATAATTTCAGGTCTTGAGGCGATGGCGCGCGCCAAGGCGACGCGTTTTTGCATTCCTCCTGAAAGTTCCGCTGGGTACAGGTCCCCGATATCCGGGGCCAGCCCCACGGAAGCTAATGTCTCAATAGCCCGCGCCTTAGCTTCTTTTTTTGACATATGAGGTGTCTGAATAAGCTTAAAAGCGACATTGTACCAGACCGGCAGCGAGTCAAATAAAGCTGATCCCTGAAAAAGCATGCCGAATTTTGATTGGTGGGCGTCGCGGGCACCGCGTCTTAAATTTGTAGCGTTTTGCCCGTCGATCTTGACCGTTCCTCTATCGACGTCCATCAACCCCAAAATGCATTTAAGCGTAACCGACTTGCCTGAGCCTGATCCCCCGATAATGACGACGGACTCGCCTTTGCCGACCCGTAAATCGACCCCGTTCAAGACATGCTTGTTGCCGAAAGATTTGGCAACGCCTGAAAGCTCAATTTTAGGAACATTGCTCATCTAATTTTTTCCGGCAAAGAAAAGACCCGTCAGCAAATAATTGACGACGAGAATAAGAATAGAGGCCGAAACGACGGCATTTGTCGTCGCCTTGCCGACCCCTTGGGCTCCGCCTTTTGAGTTAAAGCCGTGGTAGCACCCCATCAGCGTGACGATAAACCCGAACGTTGCTGCCTTCCATAAGCCGGACGAAACGTCACTATACTCAAGATATTCCCACGTTTGTGAAATATAGTTGGCGGCGTTAAATTTCAGATCGTAAACTGAAACCAAAAAACCACCAAAAACGCCGATGATATCGCCGACCAGAACAAGAATGGGCAGCATAAGCGTTCCCGCAATTAAGCGCGGTGCAATAAGGTATTTAAAAGGATTTGTCGAAAGTGTGGAAAGCGCGTCAATCTGCTCCGTCACCCTCATTGTGCCCAATTCGGCGGCGATCGAGGCACCAATGCGGCCTGCGACCATAAGACCCGCCATAACCGGCCCCAATTCACGTGTAATGGAGAGCACGACAACGGTTGGAATCGCGCTCTCAGCGTCGAAACGGGAGAATCCGGTATGACTTTGAAGTGCCAAAACCATCCCCGTGAACAAGGTAGTTAATCCGACAACAGGCAGAGAATAGTAACCAATATCAAGGAATTGCTTGAATGTTTGACGAAGGTAAAAGGGCGGCATAAAACAATGTTTGACGCCACGAATCGCAAACCGCGCTAAACGGCCTACAACCGATAAAAATTCGAGGAAAGTGCGTCCGATAAGAGCAAAGGGATTCATGCGAAGGTGTGGCCTTTTATTGCTATAAACGGGCCAAACCCTATCGGAGGGGCTGTCTTAAGTCAAAGAAATTGATAGGGGATTGATGTAACTCTATGATGTTGCTATAATCCGCGCCGTTGTGGATAACTTCCTTTCCTTCCCCTCTAACAGAAATCGAGAGAACGAAAATGACCCCTTTTTCAACTAAAACTATTGCCCTGGCCGCTGTGATCACTTTGGGCTCTTTGCTGACCAGTTCCGCACGCGCCGCAATTCTTCATACGGCAGACGGAGCAGCTGTAACGACAAAGGACGGCGCTGCTGTTCTTGTGGATGAATCTTTTGATATATGTGACGGGCGAGTTTATACATCGGACGCTATTGTGTACTTTGACTTCAACAAGAGCGGACTGACGAAGCAGTACAAGGACCAGCTTAACCGTTTGGCTATTGATCTGCGCTCGGGTGGAGAAAAGACCATTTCTATCGTTGGCTATGCCGACCGCATCGGCAATGCAGCCTATAACGAGAAACTGGCATTAAACCGCGCGAAGAATGTGAGAGACTATTTGGTCAGTAAAGGCGTTAAGGCCAAGAAGATCGAAGTTCGGTCGCTCGGCGACTCGTCGTCCAGAACAAGCTGCGATGCCGATTTGCCTCGCGCCAAGATGATTTCTTGCTTGGCCGAAGATCGTCGCGTTGAAGTCGAAGTGAAGTAACGAAGATCGAGGATTGGATTCAGAGGGCGAAGGCCAAGGAGCAAGGGTTCCTTGCCTTCGCCCTTTGGTTGTTACCAATAAAGGTGTCTAAATGTTTGATTTTTCAGCATTATTTATATCAGTAGCGATGGCGCAAGACGCCGTTCCGCAAATGGCAGATGAGGCTCCATCGGCAATGATGAGCTATCTTCCTTTTGTACTCATTTTCGGCGTTTTTTACTTTTTGGTCATCCGTCCGCAGCAGAAAAAGTTGGCTGATCAGGAAAAAATGATCAAGGCCCTGCAACGCGGAGATCGCGTTGTGACGTCGGGAGGGATTCACGGTAAAATAGCCAAAGTCGAGGGCGACACTCAACTCATGCTTGAAATTGCGGAAGGCGTGCAGATAAAAATCGACCGAGATAATATTGCGGCGCGGGAAACCGTGCCGCAAACTTCGGCCGTTTTGGCAAATGAGGGGCAGAAGAAATAATGGTTTATTTGGAACGTTGGAAGATTATTCTTATCGTTGTCGTGTGTGCGGTTGGGGTTTTATATTCTGCGCCGAATTTATTGGGCCGCGAACGCGCCGCATGGTTGCAAGAGCACACGCCATCTTTTTTTCCTAATCAGACCGTTAATCTAGGACTTGATTTGCGGGGTGGCTCGCATCTTTTGCTGGAAGTCGCCGCAGACAACGTCATTGAAGAACGTATGCAAATGATTGTTGACCAAGTGCGCGTGTCATTGCGCGCGTCAAAGATCGGATACACGGATCTGGGGATTACGAATGGTGTGGTTCATTTCAGGCTGACAAACGCGTCGCAAATCGACGATGCGAAGAAGGCAATAGGAGAAATGGATCTTGATCTGAAGGTGACGGCGAAAGAGGGCGACTTTACGTTGCGTATGACCGATGCGCAAATAGCGGAACGTAAAAAGTCGGCGATGGATCAATCGATTGAAATCGTGCGCCGACGCATTGATGAAACGGGTACGCGCGAGCCCTCGATTCAACGTCAGGGCGACAACCGTATTCTTGTGCAGCTGCCGGGCGTAGATGATCCGGAGCGCATCAAGAACTTGCTAGGGCAAACGGCGAAGCTGACGTTCCGTCTCGTCGATGAAACGGCGAACCCTGCGGACAGGGCTCCTCCGGGCGAAGAAATACTTCCGTCGATTGAGGACAACAGAAGCTATGTCGTTCAAAAGCGCATAATGGTATCGGGCGACACGCTGGTCGATGCGCAACCTTCATTTCAGGAAGGTATGCCCGTCGTGAGTTTTAAATTTGATTCCATTGGAGGCCGCCGCTTTGGTGAGGCGACGCGGACTAATGTAGGGCATTTATTTGCAATTGTTCTCGACAACAAGGTCATTAGTGCGCCCGTTAT